>CAVKYO010000017.1:0-3204 GCA_963660495.1 Acidaminococcus fermentans | reverse complement strand
TTTCATTCTATCAGACCTCCTTTCTAAAAAAGAAATTAGGTAGACACTTATTCAATTTAAGCTTCCAATTATATTATTATAAATAAAAAAATAAATCCTATAGATTTTTTGACATCTTGTAAAAAGTGATCACTTATGATATATTTAATTTATCAAGGAAACTTGATAAAAAAAGGAAACATTCAGTTGTTCCAAAAATTGAATGTCTACCATTTTGTGTAATAGGACATTTAATTTCTAAGAATTAAGTGTCATTTTTTTATTATAATAATCAAAATGATTAAAAGAAATAAAATGATAGAGAGAGTGTTTAAAAACTTCAAGATAAAGGTTTTTGTTTTCATTCTATCAGACCTCCTTTCTAAAAAAGAAATTAGGTAGACACTTATTCAACTGATACTTCCAAATATATTATTATAAATAAAAAAATAAATCCTATGGATTTTGTGTCGAAAAATGTTTGTCAAAAAATAAAAGTCTGTTATAATAGTCAAGCAACCAAAATTATTGTATAATAAAGATAGAGGTGATACTAAAGATGGAAAGACTACAAAAAGTAATTGCGGCATCAGGATTAACTTCTCGTCGTAAGGCAGAAGAATTAATTACTGAGGGAAAAGTAAAAGTAAATGGTCAAGTAGTAACTGAACTAGGTACAAAAGTTTCAGATAAAGATAAAATATTAGTAAATAATGAGCCAATAATAAAAGAAGTAAAAGAATATTACATCTTAAATAAACCAAGAGGAGTTCTAACAACAACATCAGATGATAGATCAAGAAAAACAGTAGTAGATCTAATTCCTACCTCAGCAAGAATCTATCCAGTTGGAAGACTTGATTATGATACAACAGGCTTACTAATTTTAACTAATGATGGTGAATTTGCCAATATCTTAATGCATCCAAGTAATAATGTTGAAAAAGTTTATATGGCAAAACTTAAAGGTATATTAAAAAAAGAACAAATCGATGCCCTAAAATTGGGTGTTGAGATTGATGAAGGAATTATTGTTTCTGCTAAAAGAGTTAAACTAAAAAAAGTAGATTTAAAAACAAATACTTGCTTGGTTCAAATAACAATTTGTGAAGGGAAAAATCATCAAGTTAAAAAGATGTTTTCAGCTGTTGGCTTTGAAGTATTAAAATTAAAAAGAGAAAAAGAAGGTTTCTTTGACTTGAAAAATCTTCAGCCAGGTGAATTTAGGAAACTAACACCAAAGGAAGTAAAAAGAGTATATTCTCTAGAAGAAAACAAATAAAAAGACACATAATGAACTATCAAAAAGTAACAGTTCAAACATTGTGTCTTTTTCTATTTATTTAGTAAATACATATAAAAATATAATAAAACTATTCCAGCAAATATTAAAGCTCCAATTATTAGTGTCAAAAGACTAGTAGTTTTGTCATTACAATCTCTTAATATATCAAGGTAACTATTAGGCTTTTTTAATTTTATTTTTTCTATTTTTTTACTATATATTTTCATATATATCATATTAGAACAAGTCATATAAAAGACCCTTACCATAATAAATAGTAATAAAAACTTAAATATAGAAAGGTCAAAAGTAGTAATACAAAAGAAGTAAAATAGTACATCTATTATTGCACAAAAAACACCAAGGATAAGTAATCTATTAAAACAAAAATAAAATGGTCCAAGGAAAAATATTAGAAACGTATTTTCATTATGACAAATAGTATCAAATCTATCTCCTAAATATATTTCAATATCTGTTGCACTAGGATTCTTTTCAGTTTTAGTTATTGTGTTACCATTTTCCATGTAGCCACAGTATAAACAAAAAGACCTTGTCATTGGCTTTCCACATTTTGGACACTTCATTTTATCAACTCCATTATTATAAGTATAACCTAAAACTTCAAAAAAAAGAATAATCTAATCAATTATTCTTCAACTTCAATAGCGCCAGTAGGACAAGACTCAGAAGCATCTCTTACAGCTTGCTTTTCATCTTCTGGAATTTCTTCTTTCTTTACCTCTGATAAGCCATCGTCTCCAATTTCAAAAACAGTATCACATATAGCACAACAAGCACCACAACCGATACAAGCATCTGGATTAACTTTAACTTTCATAAATATCCTCCTTACAAAATATTATAACTAAAATATTCTTTTACGTAAAGAACTAAATAGCTAATTGAGAATTTATTTAACTTATGGTAAACTTATCATAGTAGAAGGTGATTAGTATGGCGAGTAGAATGGATCGGTACAAAGATGAAAATCCTAAAACATATAGTCGTTCAAATAAAAATAAAGAATTATATCAAAATCTTGGTAATAATACTAGATATACTAGTATAACAGATGTTACAAGTGTAAATGCTATTGACATAGAAAGTGCTAAAAGTCGTGCTAATACTAGGGAAGGATATCATCAAATTAAAGAATTTAATCAAAATATTCAGCCAGTACCAAGAGTAAAAAAAGAATTAGAAGACTTTAACAATTTATATAAGACTAGGGAAAACAGAATATATGATGTTAATAGAGTTTTAGAAGAAGCTAGAAAGAATCGTACTGAAGCTTTAGAACAAGAAGAAAAAAGAAAATTAAAAGATAATAGTTACAATATTATTACAAGTTTGAATAAAGAAGAGTTAGAAAAATATCGTAAAGAAAAACTAAATAAAGTTTATAGACCAGATGATGATGAAATAAAAGAATTAATAAATACAATTACTTCTAAGACATTAGCTGGTGAAATAGATCAAGCTACAAGTGTTAATTTACTAAGTGATTTAATGGCAACTAATATTCTTGATAAAGTAGAAAAACCAGAGCCAGAAGAAGATGAAGAAAAAGAAGAGGAAAAAGATAAAACACAAGAATTATCCTTAAATAAAGAGCAACTTGAAAAAGTAAATGTGCAAGCAAGTAAATTAGAAGAAAATACTGAAGAAACTGTAGATGAAAAATTAAAAGATGCCGATACAGATTTTTATACAAGAAGTATGGACTTATCTGATAAAGACTTTGAAATGGATGATGAATTTAAAGAAAAAAGTATGCCAGTAGTTTTAAAAATTATACTTACCTTAATAGTAATTGCTGTACTAGGAGCATCAGCTTACTTTATTTGGCTTACATATTTTAATTAAAAACATTAAAAAAATAGGATAATTGTCAAATAGTGTGTGTAGGCACAAATAAGTGATAATTATTTATGTAG
>CAVKYO010000016.1:0-30544 GCA_963660495.1 Acidaminococcus fermentans | reverse complement strand
ATTTTCACTAATTATTAATTCTTATTTTACTATCATTTTCAAAAATTTTTCACAATATTACATATCATATATATGGAGAGATTGAAAAAGATACAAAAATATGCTATAATTTGGTAGCAAGAGAGGGCGGATTCGGATGAAAAAATATCTTGTATTATTATTGTGTATATTAGTATTATTAACAGGTTGTGAAGCTGCTAAAAAGGAAAAGGCAAAGCCAGTTAAAGAAAAAAAACAAGAAGAAGTTAGTGTAATCGAAGTAAATAACAATACTTCTGAAGAAGTAGCAGATGAGAATGTAGTAAATTATGTTTCTACTATTGAAAATGAAATAGAAAATATAAATTATACAGAGTCTAACAAAGAAAGTATAAAAGAAAAATTAAAAGAAAACTTTATTGTTTTAACAGACTTTATCTTTTATGATGGAACAATAAAAGGAAAAACTTTTAATGAACTAAGTTCTGATGCTAAAGAAGAAATACTAGAACTTTATGAAAAAATAGATAATAAAATAGAAAATGTTTACCCAAATTATAAAGAAGAAATAAAAGACACCTCCACGAAAGCTTATAGTAAAGCAAAGGAAATGACTATCTCTTTAAAAGAGTATTTAAAGAAAAGCTATATTGATAGTATTGGCGAAGATACTTATCAAAAAGAAATGGAAATAATAAAAGATACAAAAGACCAAGTAAAAGAAAAGGCAGAACCTATAATAGATACCGCTAAAGAAAAGACAAAAGAAACGTATGCGAAAACCAAGGATAAATTAAATACTTGGTATCAAGGAATAAAAGAAAGTAGTGAGTAAAAATGCGTAGTGTTGGAATATTAACTTTAGGATGTAAAGTAAATACTTATGAAAGTGAATATATAATGAACATTCTAAAAGAAAATAATTATGAGATAAAAAGTTTTGACGATGTATGTGATGTTTACATAATCAATACCTGTACTGTAACAAATACAAGTGATATTAAGTCCAGAAAAATGATTAGAAATGCCATCAGAAAAAATAAAGACGCTTGTATTGTTGCGATGGGCTGTTTCATAGAGGCTAATAAAGACTATAATATTGAAGGTTTAGATATAGTTATAGGCAATAAAGACAAATCAAAAATAGTAGAAATTTTAGATGAATACTTTACTAAAAAAGAAACTATTATAAAACTTTACAATGATCCTAAAAGTCAATTTGAAGATATGTATATCACTAATTTTCCAGGTCGTACTAGAGCTTTTGTTAAGATTCAAGACGGTTGTGAGAACTTTTGTAGTTACTGTATAATTCCATATGTCCGTGGTAAATGTCGTAGTAAAGATGAAGATAAAGTAATATCAGAAATAAAAGACTTAGTTAATAATGGCTATCAAGAAGTAGTTTTAACTGGCATTCATACCGGTAATTATGGAGTAGATTTAGATACTAATTTTGCTCATCTTTTAAGAGAACTTATCAAAATTAAAGGTCTAAAAAGACTTCGTATTTCCTCAATAGAAGCAACAGAATTAACTGATGAAGTACTAGAAGTTATCAAGAAAAGCAATATAATAGTTGATCATTTGCATATACCTCTACAAGCTGGCTCTGATGAAATATTAAAAGCTATGAATCGTAAATATGATTTAGCTTACTTCTTTAAAAAAATTGAAGAGATAAGAAAGATTCGTCCAAATATTTCTATTACTACAGATGTAATTGTTGGCTTTCCAGGCGAAACTAGAGAGTTATTTGAAAAAACTATTGAAACATGTCGTAAGTTAGGATTTGCTAAAATTCATGTTTTTCCATATAGTGAAAGAAAAGGTACAAAAGCAATTGAACTACCTAATCATGTTGAACCAAGTGAAAAAAAGAGTCGTGCTAGAGAACTACTACTTGTCTCAAAAGAATTAGAAATAGCTTATGCTAAAAAATTCATTGGCAAAACTGAAGAAGTCTTAATTGAAGAAAATAAAGATGATTATAGCCTTGGTCATACAAGCAATTATTTACACGTTAAAATACCTAGAACAATAAAACAAAATACTTTTGTATCAGTAACAATAAAAGAAATAGATTATCCATACTGTCTAGGAGAATAGGAGAAGAAAGATATGTCATACATTAAGGGAAATTATCGAAAAAGTTTTTTTACATCAGCACAAGGTTATCACATTGGACTATTTAAAGTAACAGATACCGATGATAAAGCCATACAACATTATATAAATAAGACAATTACTTTCACCGGTTATTTTCATGAACTTAATGAAACAGATACATATCTTTTTTATGGTAAATTAGTACTTCATCAAAAGTATGGAGAACAGTTTCAAGTAGATAGTTATGAAAGATGTAAGCCAGAAGAAAAAGACTCTATAATAGAATTTTTAACATCTGGACTTTTCAAAGGAATAGGTGAAAAAAAAGCCAAGTCAATTGTAGAAGTATTAGGTAAAGATACATTAAAAATAATCCTAGAAAATCCAGATAACTTAATTCTAATTCCTGGAGTAACTAAAAAAAATATAGAGACACTTCATAATAAACTTTTAGAATATGAAGCAAGTTATGAAACAATTATTTATCTGGGAGAACTAGGCTTTTCTACAAAGGACGCTATGCTAATATATAATTTTTATAAGAGAAAGACAAAAGACATAATAGAAGAAAATATATATAGAATAGTTCAAGATATTTATAATTTAACATATAAAAAAATAGATTATATCGCTATAAAATCTGGTATTAAACAAGATGCAAGTATTAGAATAGAAGCAAGTATTGTCTACATTATGAATGAATTAAGTAATGCTTATGGACACAGCTACTATTATAAAGAAGAGCTAGAAACATATATACCTAGAGTATTAGGTATACAAGTATCTGATGAAAAAATAGAAGAATCTTTAAAAAGTCTTGAAAAGAATCTTTTAATAATAGTAAAAGAAGACAAATATTATTTAAAAGATATGTATGAATCAGAATGCTTAATAGTTAGAAGATTTAAAATGTTATCACATGAAAAAGACATTTCTGATAAAAAATTAGATGAAAAAATAAAAGACATAGAAAAACTTTTAAATATTACTTATAATGAGGAACAATTACAAGCTATAAAAGAAAGTTATTTAAAAAAATTCCTAATAATAACCGGTGGTCCAGGTACCGGAAAAACAACAATTATGAAGGCAATAACCGAAGTATATCGTCAAATGAATAAACTAAGTTACACTGAACTACAAGAGAAGATGGCACTTCTAGCGCCAACTGGTAGAGCGGCCAAACGAATGACTGAAACAACACTTCTTAGAGCCTCAACTATCCATCGCTTTCTAAAATGGCAAAAAGAGACAAATAAATTTCAAGTAAATGAATACAATAAAAGTAAAGTAGAATTTGTCATAATCGATGAAGCTAGCATGATAGATACTTATCTAATGGCAAGTCTATTAAAAGGACTTTCTGCTAATTGTAAAATAATATTAGTAGGAGATGATCATCAGTTACCATCCGTTGGTCCAGGACAAGTATTACACGATTTAATTCATAGTGAAAAACTACCAGTTATTAAATTAACAGAATTATATCGTCAAGGAAAAGACTCCAATATTCTAACTTTAGCTTATGATATAAGAAATGGTTATGTAGATGATAATGTATTTAACATAGGTGAAGACTTAACATTTATTGAGACAAAAAAAACACTTGTCGTAAATAACATTATAGAAATAGCGGATACCTATAGAGGCTTATCATATAAAGAATTTCAAATACTTTGTCCAATGTATAAAACAATAGCTGGAATAGATGAGATAAATAGACAAATGCAAAACTTCTTTAATCCAAAATCTAAATATAAAAAAGAAATAGTAACAGCAGATGTAACCTTTAGAGAAGGAGACAAAGTAATTCAACTTACTAATATGCCAGATGAAAACGTTTACAATGGTGACATTGGAATCATTAAAGAAATAAAAACCAATCCTAAAAAAGAAATAATTATTGATTTTGATGGAAATGTCGTTAAATATACACCGTCTAATTTTTCAAACTTTCGTCTAGCATATGCTATTTCAATACATAAAGCCCAAGGTAGTGAATTTGAAGTAGTAATTATTCCAATAGTATCAAACTTTAATAAAATGTTATACCAAAAATTAATATATACTGGAGTCACTAGAAGTAAAAAAAGACTATATTTACTTGGTGAAATGGCGGCATTAAAACAAGCTGTCAGTAATAAAAATGTTGATATACGTCGTACAACAATTAAAGACTTTTTAGAAACAGGTATAAAATAATTTATGTTTTCCATACTATTCATGAGGTGAAATTATGGAAAATTGTCTAAAGAAAAGTACCGTTGCGACAATATGTTTTGCTACAGTTATAACATTAGCCTATATGTACTTGAAAAATAATCCTGATATCGTATGTGATATGAAACATATGGCTAAAGATATGGCTAAAAAAACATATAACAAATTAGATGAATTAGATTAATTGGCTTAGATAGTCAATTTTTCTTTTGGAAAACAGTAACTATTATTAAACCAGGTATGGCTTTTTCCTTGTAAAATAAAGTAAAAGAACGTTGAAAAAAATTATTTCTTTAGATATAATAGTAAATAGTTGAAATTATAGGAGTGATAAAATGGCATTAAAATACAACGAGTCATCAATAAAAATACTAGAAGGATTAGAAGCAGTAAGAAAAAGACCAGGTATGTACATTGGCTCAACTGATAAGAGAGGATTACATCACTTGGTATGGGAAATTGTTGATAATGCTATAGACGAAGCTATAAATGGCTTTGGTGATTATATAAAAGTAACTATACATAAAGATAAATCAGTAAGTGTTGAAGATCATGGACGTGGAGTTCCAACAGGAATGCATGAATCAGGTAAATCAACCCCAGAAGTAATATATACAGTACTACATGCCGGTGGTAAATTTGAAAGTGATGGCTACAAAGTTTCAGGTGGACTACATGGCGTTGGTAGTAGCGTCGTTAACGCTTTATCTAAATGGATGGAAGTAACAATAAAAAGAGATAAGAAAGAACACTATATTCGTTTTGAAAATGGAGGCCATGTTGCTGTACCATTAAAAGAAATAGGTACAACTAATAAAACCGGAACAACAGTTAGGTTTTTACCAGATGATGAAATCTTTACAACAACAAACTTTTCATATACAACTATTTGTGAAAGAATGCAAGAAAGTGCCTATCTTTTAAAAGGAATAACAATTGAAGTAGTCGATGAAGAAGACGAAAGAAATGCTAAATTTCATTATGAAAGAGGAATTGAAGAATTTGTAGAAGAAATAAATAAAGGGAAAAATACACTTCATAAAGTATTATTTCTTTCCGGTGTAAAAGAAAAAATAGAAGTAGAAATTGCTATGCAATATACAGATTCATATAACGAAAATATAGTTAGCTTTGTAAATAATGTTAAAACTATTGATGGTGGCTCACATGAAGTAGGCTTTAAAACGGCTCTAACTAAAGTATTTAACGATTATGCTAAAAATAATAACTTTGTAAAAGGAAAAGATAAAGCTTTTGAAGGTAGTGACGTTAGAGAAGGACTAACTGCTGTTCTTAGTTTAAAAATACCAGAAGGAATTCTTCAATTTGAAGGACAAACTAAAGGAAAACTTGGAACGCCTCAAGCAAGAGTAGCCGTAGAAAATATTGTAACTGAACAAATTAGAACATTCTTAGAAGAAAATAAATCTATCGCAACTGAAATAATCAATAAAAGTTTACGTAGTAAAATAGCTCGTGAGGCTGCTAGAAAAGCTCGTGAAGAAGCTCGTAAAGGTACTAAGAAAAACAATAAAGAACGTTCTCTTTCTGGAAAACTTGCTCCAGCTCAAAGCAAAGACAAAGATAAAAAAGAATTATTCTTAGTCGAAGGAGATTCAGCAGGTGGCTCAGCTAAACAAGGAAGAGATAGACGTTATCAAGCAATTCTTCCTTTGAGAGGTAAAGTTTTAAATACTGAAAAAACTAAAGAAGAAGATATTTTAAAAAATGAAGAAATTAATACTATGATATATACCATTGGTGCTGGCTACGGTTCTAATTTTGATATTAAAGACTGTGAATACAGTAAAGTAATAATCATGTCCGATGCTGATGAAGATGGAGGACACATTCAATGTCTATTACTAACATTCTTCTATCGTTATATGAAGCCATTAATAGAAGATGGTAGACTTTTTGTAGCTTTACCACCATTGTTTAAAATCCAATCAGGAAAGAACATCGAATATGCTTATACAATAGATGAAATGAAAGAAAAAAGTAAAGGCAAAAAATGTGAAATACAAAGATATAAAGGACTTGGTGAAATGAACGCCGATCAGTTATGTGAAACAACTATGAAACCAGGAAGTAGAACATTAATTAGAGTAAACATTGAAGATGCTCAACTTGCTGAAAAACGTGTTTCAATTCTTATGGGCGATGATGTACCACCTAGAAAAGAATGGATAGAGGAAAACGTTGAATTTTCATTAGAAGATGACTTTGAAATTAATTAAAAGGAGTAGGTAAATATGGCAAAAACAAAAACAGAAGAAGTAATAGAAAAAATATTTGACTATACATTAGAAGACCTCATGGGTGAACGCTTTGGTAGTTATTCAAAGTACATAATTCAAGATCGTGCTATACCTGATGCAAGAGATGGACTTAAGCCAGTACAACGCCGTATCCTTTATTCAATGTATAAAGAAAAAAATACCTATGACCATGGTTACCGAAAAAGTGCCAAAACAGTAGGAGACGTAATAGGTAATTACCATCCACATGGTGATAGTTCTATATATGATGCCATGGTACGTATGTCTCAACCTTGGAAGACAAGATTACCATATATAGATATGCATGGAAATAATGGTTCAATTGATGGTGACTCTCCAGCTGCTTATCGTTATACTGAAGCAAGACTTTCAAAAATTAGTAATGAGATGCTTAGAGATATTGATAAAAATACCATTGAATTTACACCAAACTTTGACGATACAACAGTAGAGCCAACCGTATTGCCAGCAAGATTTCCAGCTCTTTTAGTCTATGGAGCACAAGGAATATCAGCAGGTTACGCTACTAATATTCCACCACATAACTTAGGAGAAATAATAGACGCAACAATTTATAGAGTAGATCACCCCGGCTGTACTTTAGAAGAATTAATGCAATATGTAAAAGGACCAGATTTTCCAACCGGAGCTATAGTAGAAGGAATAGATGGTATAAAAGATGCCTATACAACAGGCCGTGGTAAAATAAATATCAAAAGTAAATACACAATTGAAGAAGACAAGAGTAAAACATCCATCGTCATTACTGAAATACCATTCGAAACAAATAAAGCCTTACTAGTTAAGAAAATAGATGATATTAGAATAGATAAGAAAATAGAAGGAATAGTTGAAGTACGTGATGAGTCAGCTGCTGATGTTAGAATAGTTATTGATTTAAAGAAAAATGCTAATAAAGAACTTATCATAAATTATTTATTAAAAAATACTGATATGCAAATAAGTTATAACTTCAACATGGTCTCAATTGTTAATAGACGTCCCAAACTACTTGGCCTTTCGCAAGCACTTGATGCCTTTATAACACATCAAAAAGACGTCGTAAAAAGAAGGACTGAATTTGATTTAGCTCATGCCAAAGCTAGATATCATATCGTAGAAGGTTTAATTAAATGTATTTCTATCTTAGACGAAGTAATTAAAGTAATTAGAGCTTCTAAAAATAAACAAGATGCTAAAATGAACTTAGTAAAAGAATTTGAATTTACTGAAGAACAAGCAGAAGCAATCGTTATTTTACAATTATATCGTTTAACTAATACAGACGTAGTAGCCTTAGAAAATGAAAAAGCTTCTTTAGAAAAAATAATTAAAGGACTAAGTGCCATTCTTGGTAGTGAAGAAGTATTAAAATCAGTAATGAAAAAAGATTTAAATGACGTCAAAGAAAATTATGAAACTCCAAGAATTACAGAAATAAAGGATCAAATAACAGAGATTAAAATAGATACAACAGCTATGATTCCTAAAGAAGATGTAGTAGTTTTAGTAACAAAAGATGGCTACATAAAAAGAACTTCATTCCGTAGTTACACAGCTTCAAATCCAGAAGATATAACTATGAAAGAAAATGACTATATTATTGGAATGTATGAAATGAATACAACAGACACCTTATTATTATTCACAACATCAGGTAATTACTTACATATACCAGTTCATATAATCCCTGATTTAAAATGGAAAGACATGCCTAAACATGTAAGTAATATAATTGAAATGTCATCAGAAGAAAGTATTGTTTCATCAATTCCTGCATATAGCTTTGAAAGTGATAAAAATATCATTATCGCAACTCATGATGGCATGATTAAACGTTCTAAAATAAAAGAGTTTAAACTTTTACGTTACTCAAAAGCAACAAGTTGTATGAAATTAAAAGATAATGACTATGTAATTGCTAGTTTCCTAGAAACAAGTCCATATTTATTCCTAACAACAGACTCTGGCTATGGTTTAAGTTTTAAAACTGAAGAAGTACCAGTCGTTGGTGTAAAAGCATCCGGCGTAAAAGGAATAAAACTAAAAGATGATAACTTAGTATCAGTAAATCAATATGATCCAGAAAAAGATGAATTCATCTCTATCCTTACTGAAAAAGGTACTGGAAAAAGAGTAAGACTAAGTGACTTTGAAATATCAACAAGAACACGTCGTGGCTTACAAGTAATAAGAGAAGTAAAAACTAATCCATACAAAATACTAAAGACATTTATTACAGACTCTAGAAATTACTTAGGTCTAAAAA
The DNA here is from genome assembly GCA_963660495.1 of Acidaminococcus fermentans. Taxonomy (GTDB): domain Bacteria; phylum Bacillota_I; class Bacilli_A; order RF39; family UBA660; genus CAG-877. The sequence continues at coordinate 21,685 of CAVKYO010000016.1, read as the reverse complement.
ACTCTGACATTAATAAGTGTAAAATAACAGAGCTACCAATAACTGATCGTCACTCTACTGGTAGTCAAATAACTAAACACAATATAACAGATGCTTATTTAGAAGCAGTTTTAGTAAGAAATAATAAAGAACAAATAAATTTAATTTCAGAAGAAGAAATAAACACAAAAGAAGAAGTAGAAGAAGAAAGACCTAAAAAAGAAAGAATTTCTTTAAAGGAGATAGATGATCGTCTAATGACTATAGATGATTTTCTAAAATAATATGGCTGAAAATATTGATTATAAAAAAATAAATAAATATTTGAATAGCTACTGTTCAGAAATGGATAAAAGTTACTTTCTAGAAAATAGTAAAATATTATATACTCTTACTCTTGCCTTGTATGAAAAACTAGCCGGTTCTATTATAAATTCCGAAAACGCTAAGACATTTCTAGAAAAAGATAAACAATATCTAACCTTAATTGAAACATTAGACATAGTTGAAAAATATATTGATTGTAAACTTCCAATGTATAAAGATAGATATAATAAATCTCTTGCCTCAGGAATAATTGATATAGTAGATGAAGATGACGAAGAAGACCTTGATAAAGAAAATTATGCAACTATTGATGATGACGGACATCATATTGTACATATTAGCCTAACACATACTATAAATGATCCTAGTATACTTATTCATGAATTTTTACATGAATTAAATAGTTGTGAAAAAGAAAGAAAATCTAGAAGATATATAGGTGAGGCAATATCAATATACTTTGAAATGGATTTTAATAAATTTTTAATAGAACAAGGTTTTAATAAAGAAGAAGTAGTTTCATTGTTACTAGCAAGAGTAAAAGAGTCCTGCCGTGCCTCTTTTGACGCACTTGAAGACTTTTCATTTCTACATTACTTCTATAACATAGGAGAAATAAGTGAAAATACATTTCAAGATCTGCTAAATTTTGATATACGTCCAAGACCAAGAAAAAAAGAAACGTTTAATGAAACACTTATTAGTTTTCAAAAACTAATCGAAAAAAACCCAGATTATAATCCATTACGTACATACAGTTATGTAATAGGAACAATAATTGCTTTATATGGAATTGATCAAGGAGAAGATTTCCGTCAAAAAATGCTTGAATTAAATGACTTGGCCAATTGTGGGGATGTAACAAAAATATTTAATCATATTGGCATAAATATATATAATGACCAAAGTATGAAGAAATTAAATGAAGGATTAGACAAAGGATTAAATATAATAGAAGAAACTATTACAAAAAGAAGTTCAAAAGAAAAATAAAGGACTTCTTTTTCTTAACTTTTAGACATAATATTCAACAGGTGATATTATGTCGAAAGAAACATTTAAAATATTCGCAAGAAGCCATCCTGAACTAGCAACATCAGTTCTAAAAAATAATACTACTTGGCAAAAACTCTATGAAATATATGAAATCTATGGTGAAAGCAGTAATATCTGGAATACTTATATAACACCAAGTAATACAGCTAGTACCATAAAAACAACATCAACTTCATTCAAAGAACTATTCAATACTGTTAAAAACATAGACTTAGACTCAGTCCAAAAAGGTGTCGAAAACCTTCAAAAAACAATAGGTCTATTACAAGATATAGGTATTACTAATAGTACTAAAACACCAAGTAAACTATATGAACCAAGACCAATATATAAACATTTTGAGGATTAATACTTATGGACTTATATACAATTAATTATATAAAGAAAAATCCTATAATATATACATATCTAAGAGAAAACTCCTACTGGTATAAATATCTAAATAGAAGTCCAATGTACATAAAAAAAGTAGAAGAAGAAGCCAAGAAAAAATACAAGTTAACTACAGCTGACAAAATAGAAAAAATATCAAGTAATATAAATTTAGTTTCTAATATTTTAGATGTACTTAAATAAAAATTATGATAAAATAAAATTATGGAAGAGTTAATAGAAAAAATAGAAAATTTAAAAAAAGAACTTGATAATACTGAACAAGTAAAAAATATAAAAGAGTTAAATAAAAAAATAAAAGAATGTGAGGAGCTTCAAAGTAAAATACAAAAATATCATGATACCCATAGTGAAAAAATAAAAGAGGAGATTTATAAAAATAACTTATATCAAGAATATAAAAGGTCTGAAACAGAACTTAATATTTTAATTTTACAAATAAATAACGAATTAAAGAGAATAAATAACAAGGGTAAGTGTGGCTTATGAAAGTAATTTCAGGTATATATAAAGGAAGAACTATAAAAGGATATGATATGGAAGGGACTAGACCAACGATGGATAGAGTAAAAGAAAGCCTTTTCGCAACTATCCAAGATGAAATAAAAAATAGTATTGTCTTAGATTTATTCTCAGGTACAGGTTCCTTAGCTATAGAGTCACTTAGTCAAGGAGCAAAAACAGCTTACGCTATTGATAAAAGTAGAGAAGCCATAAAAACAATAAATGGAAATATTAAAACAATTGGAGTAAATAATTGTAAAGTTATCATGTCTGATTATAAAAATGCCATAGTAAGTTTAAAAAATGAAAATATAAAGTTTGATATCATATTTTTAGATCCCCCATATAAAACAGATTATATTGAGAAAAGTCTAAATTTAATAATAAAAAGTGATATTTTAAATGATAAAGGTATAATTATTTGTGAGACTGATGATTTAGATAAAATAATTTATCCTAATTCTTTAAAAGAAGTAAAGTCAAAAAAATATGGTGATATTAGGGTAGTTATATTAGAAAAAATATGATAAAATATTTTTAGAATAGAGAGTTTTAGGTGATACTAATGAAATTAAATAATAAAGGTTTTGCAATATCAACAGTATTATATGCATTATTAATAATGGTATTTTTAATTGTTATATTAATGATGAGTATAATGGCTTCTAATAGAAAAGCAACAAAGTCTTTGGTTTCAACTATAGAAGCTGAACTAAATAGATATAATCAATCAGCAACTACAATTGCATATGATGAAGCAACAACTTATCAAACATATATCATTCCCTCATCAGGTTGGTATAAAATAGAGCTCTATGGTGCAGAAGGCGGCGGTATTAATGGAACTACTATAAAAGGTGGAAAAGGTGCATATACTTCTGGAATAATATACCTAGATATAGGAACAGAACTATCATTCTACATTGGCGGAAAAGCTTCTGGTAATGAAGGTGGTACCAACGGCGGCGGTACTGGCAAAGGAAATGGCATGGGTGGCGGAGGAGCAACTGATGTTAGAGTAGGAAGCGATATTAGACAAAGAATCATGGTAGCAGCTGGTGGCGGAGGAGCAACACAATATAATGGAGCATCAGCTACTGGAGGTGATGGTGGCGGTCTTATAGGAAAGTCTGGAGCTTCTACTAATACTTCTGCTAGTAACTATACAGTAGCAACAGGAGGAAATCAAACGGGTCCATATGTACAAAATTCGGTTTTATCAGGTAACAAAACGTTAGAACCTAATTCTGGTTATTTAACAGGCACTAGCGATGCTGAAAAAGGTCTAGCATCAGGAAAGATTGGAGAAGGCGGTAAAGCCCAAGTAGATAATGCAGCTGGAGGCGGCGGTGGCTATATTGGTGGAGGAGCAGGAGCAGCTAATGACAATATAGCTGGCTCTGGAGCTGGTGGTTCATCATTTATATCTGGCTACGCTGGTACCGGTATTAAAAATGCTAACAATGAAGCTCTTTTTACAGAAACAAATTATTATTTTATAGACGGAAAAATGTCCTCTGGTGTAAATGAAGGTTCTGGTAAAGCTAGAATAACCTTAGTTTCCAATGCAACAAAAGATGAAAGACCAGCTGCTAAAAACACCATTTTAAATAATGTTAAAAAGATTGAAAGTTGTTCTACCGGATCAACTGCTGATGCCACTTCAGTTATTTGGAGTGAAATTGTCGCAAAAAGTAATGGAGAAACAGTAGTTCCAAACTCTGTCACTAGTTCAAAATTAAATGATGGTATTAAAAGTTCATATAGTAAAAATGTTGGAAGCAATAATTGTGTTTCAATAAGTTTCAATTCAGCAAAAACACTAGATGAAATAGCTGTTTATCATAGTACGGATGACAAATATGCTTATAATGAACAACTAAAGATAACGTATGCTGATGGTAATTACAAATACCTTATTAATTTTTCAGGTAAAGGTAAAATGGTCTTAGCAAGTGATGGTGCTATTAGATATACTGCCTGGGATATAGATTATACCCAAGATAATAATATACCAAATGGAGTATATCAAATTGAATCAGTCTTAACTATTTCTCAATCAGTCTTATCAGCATACAATAATAATGTTATTCCTGCTAAACCAGAAGACTGTGATGAAAAAAACCTCTCTCAAGAATGTATAGAGTATGAAAAAACATATGCCGATAAGCATGCCGGACTACAACCTTTAGGAACAGAAAATAAATCTCAGAAATGGGCAATAACTAAAATTGCCGGTACAGAAAGTTATAGAATAATAGAAACGGAGTCAAATAAAGCTCTTCAAATTAAAGATAGTATCGGACTTGCTAAAACGGCTGTAAATACATCTTCAAATTATGGAGATATAAGTTCACAAGGATATGAATGGACACGATGGACATTTCTAGCTAACGGTGATGGCACATATATAATAAAGACAGCAGTCGGAGATGGTAATTGTCTTTCTACTACTAGTGAGAGTTTTGATGTACTTGATTCAGATGTTAATATAAATACATGTGATTATGGCTCATTTTTATCTCGGCGTTGGATTTTAAGACCTGTTAGTTACTGAAAAGAGTATTTTACGTAATGCTCTTTTCTTTTTAAAAAAAATTAGCACAAATAGTTGACAAGTGCTAAAAAAAGTCATAAAATACAATTAGCACTAGTAAAATGATAGTGCTAGGAGGTTGATTTAAAATGCTAACGGCAAGACAAAACAGCATTCTAAAATTAATAATTGAAAAGTATATAAAAGAAGCTAAGCCAATAGGTTCAAAAGTAATATCAAAAGCCTTAAAATGTTCAAGTGCTACAGTACGTAATGAAATGGTCGCTCTTGAAAATGCCGGCTTACTAGAAAAAACCCATACTTCATCAGGAAGAGTTCCGAGTGAAGCAGGTTATAGATACTATGTCGATAATCTAATGGAGTTAAAAAAGATGAATGCTGAAGACATGTTAAAGTTACAAATTGTTTTCAGAAATCAACAATTAGCCTTATCTGATGTAATAACTAAAAGTTTGCAGGTTATATCAGATATCACGAATTATACTACAGTAGTACTTGGTAGTACCTCTCATGAGAACCTTCTTAAACAAATAGAAGTAGTTCCTATTGATGATGCTAGTATGATTGTAATAATAGTAACCGATAAAGGACACGTCGAACATAAGAATATAAAACTTCAAGATGTTTCGTTAGACGAAGTCAAAAAAACAGTCGGTCTAATAAACAACCTCATAACAGGTACTCCAATAGATGAAGTAAGTAAAAAACTAGAGTACGAGATAAAGCCTATTATTGGAAAATATGTAAAACAACATGAACAATTATATAACGCTTTTTATCATGTATTTAATGACTTTACTAATCAAGAAGTAAATGTTGTCGGAAGACACAAAATATTGGAACAACCAGAATTTAGTACCAATATCGAAAAAATAAAAAATATCTATAATAAATTAGAAGATAAAGAAACACTTCGTCGTATTGAAGAAGACGATGATAATAATATTAAAGTTTACATTGGTACTGAAAGTAATATTGATGATGATGTTACAGTTATCAAAACAAAGTTTAAAACTGATAGTGAGGAAGGTACAATCGCAATCATTGGACCTAAGAGAATGGAATATGATCAAGTTGTTTCCATGCTAGAATACATGAAAGAAAATATCGAAAGGTAGGAAAATATGAATCAAGAACAAGAAAAAATAGAAGAATTAACAGTAGAACAGCCTGCTGAAGAAAAATGTAATTGTGAACATTGTGAATGTCAACATGATAAAAAAAAGAAGAAAAATAAAAATAAAAAAGAAGAAGAATTAACATTAAAAATTGCTGAGTTAGAAAAACTAAATCAAGAATTAACTGATAAAGTTAAATTAGCTCAAGCAGAATTAGTTAACTATCGTCGTCGTAAAGATGAAGAAACAGCAAATATGTTAAAATATTCAAACCAAAATTTAATTATGGAAATACTTCCAATACTAGACAACTTTGAAAGAGCTATCAAATTAGATGATAATGATTTAACTGATGAGTTATCTAAGTTCTTAGCTGGCTTTAAAATAATGTATGCATCATTAAATGGAGCTTTACAGAAGTTTGGCGTTGAAGAAATTTCAAGAGTTGGAGAAATCTTTGATCCAAATCAAGAACAAGCCCTATTAACTGATAGTTTAGCGGATTATCAAGATGAAGAAGTACTAGAAGTATTACAAAAAGGATATAAATTAAAAGACAGAGTCATAAGACCTGCCTCAGTAAAAATAAATCAATTATAAAAGGAGAGATAAAATATGAGTAAAATTATTGGTATCGATTTAGGTACAACAAATTCATGTGCAGCTGTACTAGAAGCAGGAGCTGCTAAAGTAATTCCAAATCCAGAAGGAGGAAGAACAACTCCATCAGTTGTAGCTTTCAAAAAAGGAGAAAAAATCGTTGGTGAGTCAGCAAAACGTCAAGCTTTAACTAATCCTAACACAGTTTCATCAATTAAAAGAAAAATGGGAACTAGTGAAAAAGTAGAACTAGAAGGTAAGAAATATACTCCAGAAGAAATTTCAGCTATGATTTTATCATACATTAAAGATTATGCTGAAAGTTATTTAGGAGAAAAAGTTACAAAAGCTGTTATTACAGTTCCAGCATACTTTAACGATGCCCAACGTCAAGCTACTAAAAATGCTGGTAAAATTGCCGGTTTAGAAGTAGAAAGAATTATCAACGAGCCCACCGCAGCAGCATTAGCTTATGGACTTGAAAAAGACGAAGGACAAACTATCTTAGTTTATGACTTAGGTGGTGGAACATTCGATGTTTCAATTCTTGAATTAGGTGATGGTGTTTTCGAAGTTAAAGCAACAGCAGGTAATAACCATTTAGGTGGAGATGACTTTGATGAAAGAGTTATCGAATACTTAGTAAAAGAATTCAAAAAAGAAAACGGTGTAGACTTATCAAAAGATAAAATGGCTATGCAACGTCTAAAAGAAGTAGCAGAAAAAGCTAAAAAAGACTTATCAGGAATGGTATCAACTCAAGTATCAGCACCATTTATTGCTAAAGGTGATGATGGAGAACCTCTACACTTAGATATGACTTTAACAAGAGCTAAATTTGAAGACTTAATATCTGACTTAGTAGACTCAACTCTAGATCCAGTTAAAAAAGCTTTAAAAGATGCTAAGATGACAAAGAAAGATATTGATAAGGTTATTTTAGTAGGTGGATCTACTCGTGTACCTATGGTATATGATTTAATTACTAAAGAATTAGGAAAAGAACCAAGCCGTGAAGTTAATCCAGATGAAGTAGTTGCCATGGGTGCTGCTATTCAAGGTGGAGTTTTAACTGGTGATGTTAATGACATCGTATTACTTGATGTTACACCATTATCATTAGGACTTGAAACTTTAGGTGGAGTTATGACAACTCTAATTCCAAGAAATACAACAATTCCAACATCAAAGAAAGAAGTATTCTCAACTGCTGCTGATAATCAACCAGCTGTAGATATTCATATCTTACAAGGTGAACGTCCAATGGCTGCTGATAACAAAACATTAGGAAACTTCCAATTAGGAAACATTCCACCAGCACCAAGAGGAGTACCACAAATTGAAGTTAGATTTGATATCGACGCAAACGGAATCGTTAACGTAACAGCAAAAGATCTAGGAACAAATAAAGAACAATCAATTACTATAACTTCAAGTACAAATCTTTCAGATGAAGAAATCGAAAGAATGCGTAAAGAAGCTGAAGAAAATAAAGAAGCTGATGAAAAACGTAAAGAAGAAGCAGAAATCAAAAATGAAGCTGAACAAATGGTATTCCAAACAGAAAAAGCTATTAAAGATTTAGGAGATAAAGCTGATAAGAAAGAAGTAGAAGAAGCTGAAGATCTAATCAAAGACTTGAAGAAAGCTCTAGAAAAAGGCGATATTGAAGAAATCAAAGAAGAAAAAGAAAAACTTCAAGAAAAAGCTATGGCTCTAGCAACAAAAGTATATGAACAAGCTGCTAAAGAGCGTCAACAAGAAGAAAGCGAAGAGACTAAAGAAGAAGACGAAGAAAAAGAAACAAAAAAGAGCAAAAAGAAAGATGATGACGTAAAAGAAGCAGATATTGAAGAAGAATAAAACCAGAAAGGAACAAATAAGAAGTAGTACTAAATAAGGCTACTTCTTATTACTAATCATAAAATGGAGAAATTATTAGAAAGAAATGAAGTACTAGAAGAAAATAAATGGGATTTAGAAAGTATTTATAAAGATGACAGTTCTTTAAAAAAAGATTATGAACAAGTAAAAATAAAAATATCTGAATTAGAAAAAAGGCAAAAAACCTTTTTAGAAACAAGTAAAAACTTTTTGGATTTTCTTGAACTATATAATGAAGCAATGAGAATTATGGAAAATCTATTTACTTATTCCTTTAGAAAAAATGATGAAGACTTATCAAACAGCACTTATCAAGAATTATCAGGAAAAGTAATGAATTTATATCAATCATTTCAAGAAAAAACATCGTTTATTACTCCAATGATACTAGAATATGACGAAGATAAAATAATATCTTACCTAGATAAAGAAGAAGGACTAAAAAAACATCGCCATAACATTCTAAATATTTTAAGATATAAAGACCATACATTAACAAAAGAAGAAGAAAAAATAACTTCAGCGTACGCTAAAGTACTTGATAGTAGTTCAGATACAGCGTCCTATCTTATGGATGCTGACATGAAATTTTCTAAAATAAAAGATAAAGATAAAAAAGTAGTAGAATTAAATTCAAGTAACTATAGTATTTATCTAAAAGACAGTAATAGAAAAGTACGAAAAGATGCATTCCTAAAATACCATCAGGCATATGGTGACATGAAAAATACACTTACTTCAACACTCGCAACAACATGTGAGTCATTAAGTATAACTAGTAAATTAAAAAATTATAAATCAAGTATAGAAACAAGCTTATTTGAAGATACTATACCAGTTGAACTATATGATAATCTTATAAATACCATTCATAATAACTTAGGAATACTATATAAGTATTTTGAAGCAAAACAGCATCTTCTAAAATTAAAAGATTTTCATATATACGATACTTATGTATCAGTAACTAAAAAAGATACTAAAAAATATAGTTTTGATGAAGGAAAAACAATCGTTATAAATGCTCTTAGTCCCTTAGGTGATGAATACATAAAAGTACTAAAGAAAGCCTTTACTGATGGATGGATAGATAAATATCCCAATAAAAATAAAAAATCAGGAGCCTATTCATCTGGTGGTTATGACACTAAACCATTTGTATTACTAAATTATACTGATACGTATAATGATGTATCAACACTTGCTCATGAACTAGGTCATTCAATGCACACATATTTTACTGATACATATAATGAATATTGTAATCACCAATATCCAATTTTTATAGCTGAAATAGCATCAACCGTAAATGAAATGTTATTTTCACATTACATGGAAGAACATGCTAAAACAAAAGAAGAAAAAATCAATGTTTTAGCAGATCGTCTAGATACATTTAAAGCTACAATATTTAGACAAACAATGTTTGCTGAATTTGAAAAGTATATTCATGAATTAACTGATAAAGGTGAAATACTAACTCCTGATACTATATGTAATTATTATTATGATTTAAATAAATTGTATTATGGTCCTAAAGTAAAAATAGATGAAGAAGTAAAATATGAATGCTTAAGAATTCCTCATTTCTATACTCCATTTTATGTTTATAAATATGCAACTGGTTTATCCATTGCCTCATACATTTCAAAAAACATTATAAATAAGACACCTGGTTTTAGAGAAAAATATATTGAATTTTTAAAAGCATCAAGTAGAGACTATCCATTAGAAGTATTAAAAATAATTGATATAGATTTAACAGATACAAAAGTATTTGATGAAGCAATGAAGGTATTTGAAAAAACATTAGAAGAATTTTTAGAGTTAAATAAGTAAAAGAGGTGAAAATAATATGGCAGATAATTCTGGTAAAAGAGATTATTATGAGGTGCTTGGTGTAAGTAAAAGTGCCAATGCCGATGAAATAAAAAGTGCTTTTCGTAAAAAAGCTAAACAATACCATCCAGATTTAAATAAAGACGATCCAAATGCTGCCGAGAAGTTTAAAGAAGCTCAAGAGGCATACGAAGTATTATCAGATGAATCAAAACGTAAAATGTATGATCAATATGGTCATGCTGGCGTTAATAATTCTTATGCTGGAGGCGGATCTGGCTTCGGAGGATTTGACGCTTCAGGATTTGACTTTGGCGATATCTTTGATTCTTTCTTTGGTGGATCAACATCTAACTTTGGTGGCTTTTCAAACTTTGCTGGTTCATCATCTAGTTCAAGGGCAACACGCGGAAGTGACTGTTTAATGAGAATGAAACTTGATTTCGAAGAAGCAATCTTTGGAACTGAAAAGAAATTTAATATAGATGTTGTTGAAGACTGTGATGAATGCCATGGAAAAGGTGGCTTCGATTCAGAAACTTGTGAAACTTGTCATGGTACTGGTACTGTAACTAGTCAAAGACAAACCATCCTTGGCTCATTCCTTTCAAAAGGACCATGTCCAGACTGTGATGGTAAAGGTAAAATTTATAAAAGAAAGTGTAGTGAATGTAACGGTAAAGGAAAAATAAAGAAAAATAAACGTATTACTATTAATATTCCTGCCGGTGTAAATACTGGCGATAGGCAAAGAGTATCTGGCAAAGGAAATCCTGGTACTAACGGCGGTCCAAACGGAGATTTATATTTAGAATACGTAGTATCAGAACACGATTATTATATTCGTGAAAATGATGATATCTACTTAGAAGTTCCAATTACAATCACTGAAGCTATTCTAGGATGTAAGAAAATGATTCCTACATTATATGGAAATGTAAAATTAACTATTCCAGCTGGTACAGATTCAGGAGAAAAGCAAAAGATAAAAGGAAAAGGTGTAAACAATGAATATCGTCGTCATAAAGGTGATATGTATGTAATATTCAAGGTTTACACACCAAAGAAATTAAATAAAGAACAAAAGTCTCTAATCGACAAATTATCACAAACTGATTTAAGTACCAAAGAAGTAAATGAATTTGATCGCTTTGTAGAAAGACAATAAAATACATTAATAAACTGATACTAAAAAAGGTATCAGTTTTTATATGCATCTTTATTTGTAAAAAATATGTAATTGTTGCAAAAGCAACACAAGAAAAATGCTTGATATGATACAATTAACTAGTCTAAGGAGGTAAATAATGACAAAAGGTGATATATATACAAAAGAAATATTACAAAGAATTTTAGATGAAGGCTGTCTAGATAAAAATCCAAGACCAAAGTATGCCGATGGAACTAAAGCATATACCTTAAGTGTAAATCATGGTATGTGTACATATGATTTAACTAAAGGAGAGAGTCCTCTAGTAACACTAAGACCTATCGCTGTAAAAGCATCTATTGCTGAAATACTATGGATATATCAAAAAGAAAGTAATGACTTAGTTGTTTTTGATGAATTATTAGGCAAAAACACCTGGGAAGAAAATCATGAAATAAATAACTGGTGGAAAGACTGGGCACTAAGAGATGAAAATGGTAATTACTTACTAAATAAAGCTGGACATCCATACATTGGATCTTGCTACGGTGAAACAGTAAGAAAACATAAATTAGTTAAAAACTTAATTAAAGATATAAAAGAAAATCCGGATGGTAGAAGACATATAATTAGTCTCTGGCAAGAATTAGATTTTAATAAACCTCACGGTTTAAAACCATGTGCTTTTCTAACAACCTGGTCAGTTCGTCATGGAAAAGACGGAGTTGATTATCTTGATATGTGTCTAATACAACGTTCAAGTGATTTTGCAACAGCAGGCTGTATTAATCAAGTACAATACATAGTACTACTAAACTTAATTGCTAGACATTTAGACTTAACTCCCGGTACATTTACTTGGTTCTACAATAATATTCAAATTTATGACCGTCATATTGAACAAGCTAAAGAATTAATTAGACGGGAACCAGTTGAATGTGAACCAAGTATCTGGCTAAATCCTGACAAAAAGAATTTTTATGACTTTACTGTAAATGACATTAAAATAATAGGTTATCCAAGAGAAAAAATAAAAGAACAAAACCCACAGTTGAAGTTCGATTTAGGTATTTAATATGGCAACAATAACTTTAATAGCCGCAATAGGCAAAAATAATGAATTAGGAAAAGATAACAAATTATTATGGCATTTAAAAGAAGATTTAAAATTCTTTAAAGAACAAACCATTGGTAAAGAAGTAATACTAGGTAGAAAAACTTTAGAGTCCCTACCTAAATTATTACCAAAAAGAAAACACTTAGTTTTAACTCATCAAAATCTAGAAGAAAATGAACAATTACAAGTATTTCATAGTATAGAAGAACTACAAAAATATTTACAAGATAAAGACGAAGAGGTAGTAGTCATTGGTGGAGCTAAAATATATCAAGAATTTTTACCTAAAGCTAATAAACTTATTTTAACTGAAATAGATGCCAGTAAAGATGCAGATGCCTTTTTTCCAACATTTAATAAAGAAGAATGGCAAAAAGAACTACTTTGTACTCATCAAGATAATGGTATAACCTATAGTCATATAATATACAAAAGGATAAATAAATAACAGCTCAAAAAAGAGTTGTTTTTTCTATTTAAAAAATTGAAAAAAATATAAAAAAGTTGTAAAATTAAAATAGAATTGGAGGACTGGTACTTGTGAATCAAAAAATATTAGGAAGCATGGGATTTGCGATATGTGCGTTAAGCTTTTTATGTCTTATTTTACTTATGTATGTCCATAAAAAGAAGATTAAAAATAAACAAACTAAAGTATTTTCTGCCTTACTTGGTTTAGCTATTATCTTAACATTTTGTGAAATGGGCTACGTATATGGACTATCTGTTCTAGATATAAATCCAAAACTAGCTGAATTAACTTGTCGAATTTATACAGTAGGTAACATAATTTGGATTAATTTACTTATCTATTATCTATTATGTAGGATTGAACATTTTACAGATAAAGACAAAGAAAAAAGATATCACTTAATATCATTTTTAACATTACTAGTTCTAGCTGTCATAATAATATCTGTTTCCTTCTCCTTACCATTAACCTATGAAAGTTCTAAATCTAACTTTTATAATTTTGGAGGACCAGGAGTAAATGTTGCCTATATAGAAGGAGCAATTCTTTCAATTGTAGTTTCCATAGCCATGATATTTAAAGGAAATGCACTTACTAAAAGTCAAAAAAAAACCATTTATTTTACAATTGCTCTTTTTGTCCTATTAATGGCACTACAAGTATTATTAGGATATGACTATAATACTATTACATTTATGTTTGCCTATTTAATCGCAACCCTATTTTTTACTATTGAAAGTCAAGATAATAAACTTATTCAAGAACTTAAAATATCCAAAGAAAAAGCAACAATTGCTGAAAAAGCTAAGACAGAATTTCTAATAAATATGTCACATGAAATTAGAACGCCAATGAGTACAATTCTAGGCTTCAGTGAAGTCTTACTAAACGAACATCCATTAACAGAAGAATGTGCTAAACGTGATACAAGAGATATTTATCAAGCAAGTAGTATACTATCAGAACTAATAGATACAATTTTAGATATATCAGCACTAGAAACAAAAAAAGAAAAAATAGAAAATGAAAAATATAACATCCGTGAATTTCTTAAAAATATTGAAGAAGAAATAATTGCGAAACTTGACAATAATATTAGTTATGAAACGTCAATTAATGAGACTATTCCAGAACATCTATTCATTGGTGATAGTCCAAAAATGCACAAAATATTTACTAATATAATAAATTATCTTCAAAGAAAAACTCAAGAAAATGGTAAAATTCTAGTAACACTTGACTATAAAAAAGCAGAAAAAAATAACTACCAACTTATCTTTAAAATTACCAGTAGTAATTGTCATATTCCAAGAGAAAAATTTGATATGGAATTCAATGACTACGTTAAATTAGGTGAAAATAAAGAACAAACTATCGATAATGACGACTTAAAATTAATAATTGCTAAACAATATATAGAATTATTAAATGGTAGAGCAGACTTTAAAACTACAAGCAATCACTGCGAATGTACCCTATGTTTTATTCAAAGTATAAGTCTCGACAATGATACAGAAATACCAGTACCAACAAAAACTGTATCCAAAAATATATTAATAGTCGATGATAACAAAGTTAACCATATTATTATAAGTAAATTATTAGAAGAATATCATTATAATATTTCAAGTGCCTATACAGAAGAAGAATACGCTAATAAAATAACTGGCACTAAATATGATCTTATATTAATTGATACTAACTTTATAGATGAGACATTAGAACAAAGTCTAAAAGGTATAAACAAAGATTCAATTCTAGTAGAAATGACTGAAAATAGGCAAGATAAAAGTAGAGCATATATAAATGATGCTATTTATAAACCTGTAAGTAAAGACTCAATTACTAAAATTGTTTACAAATATTTGAAAGAGGATGTGAAAATATGATATCAGGATTAATACTATCCATTGGTAGTTTCTTCTTTATGTTTTTACTTTTAGTTTCCTATTTCTCCCAAAATAAAGAAAATAATATTGAGAGTAGACTATATAAATATCTTTTAATTACAATGATATTTCTATTACTTTCAGAATTTGTATCAACGCCAATAACATATTATTCAACTGATTACCAAGTAAAATCAATAGTAACTAGAATACATTGGTCTTCAGCAATTATCTGGTTTTATTTACTTTATTTTTATAGTATTGCCTTTATAAGTAATCCATCAGTAAAGACTTTAAAAGAATATATATTTTATAATACTAGAACAAAAGCCATAACAATATTTACAATTATAACCTCATTAATATATCTAGTTATTCCTTTTGATAGTCTAGAAAAAGTAACATACATACCAGGACCAGCTGCTTACTTTTTATTAGTATACTGTGCAATTATAATTATCTGTATTATAGGTTACATGATTATTCATGGAAAAAACATACCAGCTAGAAAGAAAAGAGCTATATATGCTCAAGCCATCCTCTTAACAATAGTTATTATATTACAATTTATATTTAAAGAAATAGCTTTTGAAGCTATGGGAGCATCAATTCAAATGTTTTACTTATATTTTAATGTTGAAAATCCAGATATAAAAAATGCTCAAGAATTAGAAGGACTAAGTGAAGAAATAGAAAAGTCAAATAAAACAAAGACTGAGTTTTTATCCAATATGTCTAGTGAAATAGTACATCCCATGAATACAATTGTAAAATGTAGTAAATTAATATTAAAAGAAACTAATTATAATGAAATGGAAACTAAAAATTATATAAAAGAAATATCTATTGCGGGAGGAAACTTACTAAATATAATTGATAATATTTTAGACTTATCTGTTTTAGAATCAACACCAGAAGCCTTAGATGAAAAAGAGTATTCTATAACTAATGTAGTAAAAGATTTAAATAATATAGTTAGTACCAAAATAGAAGAAAAACCAGTAGAATTTATATTAAATATTGATGAACAAATTCCAAGTAGATTATATGGTGACTATAATAAAATATATCAAGTATTATTAAATTTTTTAACTAATTCTATCAAGTATACAGAAGTTGGTAAAATAAAATTATCTATTTATTCCCAAATAATTGATAAATCATGTATTTTAACTATGAAAGTATCAGATACAGGAATTGGAATAGAAAAAGAAAAGTTAGATGAAATAAATGGTAATTTTGCTAAAAATATTTCACCTGAAGATAAGGCTAATAACTATGGCTTAGTAATTGCTAAAAGATATGTTGACGTAATGAACGGTAAAGTAACAGCCAAAAGTGAATATGGAGTAGGTAGTTCCTTCGAATTTATATTAAAACAAAAAATAGTAGATAGTATTCCAATAGGTAATATCGCTAATATAATTAAATCATCAGATGATAAAGTTCCAATAATTGACTGTTCTAAATATACTATTTTAATAGTAGATGATGATGAATTAAGTGTAAAAGTAACAAAAAGAATACTAGAACCATACAACTTTAATATTAAGACATTAACATCAGGTAGAGAATGTATTCGCAATATTAAAGCTGAAAATAAATATGATATGATTTTTATGGATCATATGATGCATGAACTAGATGGGATTGAAACACTTCATAAACTAAAAAAATTAGATGGATATATTCTTCCACCAATTGTAGTTTTAACAGCCAATGCCATTTCAGGTATGCATGAAATGTATTTAAACGAAGGATTTGATGAATACTTAGCAAAGCCAATTAAACCAAGTGAACTAAATTGTTTAATAAAAAAATATTTTGCTAAAAAAGACTAAATAAAAAGACCTCACTATGTTGTGAAGTCTTTTACTTTTACATAACCAAGGTATGTAATATTCTATCAGTATTTTTAAAATTAAACTTAGCAATTTCTTTTAACTTATCTTTACCATATTTTTCAACAACTTCTTCGCCAATAGTATCAACATCTTTACCAGCACCTTTAGGTAATGGAATATGAATACTATCAGAAAGCTTATCAAATTCCTTAAGGAAAATATAACGACTAATTATTGATCCAGCCGCAACAGCTAAGTTTTTATCTTCTGCCTTAGTAATAAAAGTAATACCTCTTTGAATATCAGATATACCATTTAAATACTCATAATATCTAGCTTCTCTAGCAAATTCATCAACAATGATATAGTCAACCTTAGGCTTCTCTTCAGTCATTAATTGATATAAAACTTTATTATGCATAATAGCTTTTATCTTATTCATATTAATGTCTTTACCGTATTTATCATTATATTCTTTATTAGAAAGTATAATACTTCTATATTTAATTTTTTTTGCTACTTCAGGAGCAATCTTTAAAATTTTAGGGTCATCAATCTTTTTAGAGTCACCAACACCAAGACTTTCTAGAAAAGGAATATCTTCCTTTTTTACATAAGTTGCAGTAACAACAATAGGTCCAAAGTAATCTCCAGTTCCAACCTCATCTGATCCAACAGCAGAAGCATTATAATACTTAGCGTCTTTTACTTTCTTTTCCTCTTGCTTTTCTTTAGTATTTTCTAAAGCAACTCCCCACATAGCCGCATCAACATCAGCACTTTTTCCTTGAAACATAACCTTGCCAGACTCATACATAGTAATAACAGTATCTTCTTCTTCAGCTTGGAAAACAACATAAGGAATAACTTTATCACGTCTTTTATCTTTATAATACTCAATCATTTTATTTTTAATTTCATCATTAACTTTAATAACAACATTCATAAATTTAGCTCCTTTCAAAAATATTATAGCATATTTTTTCTAAATAGTTTATAATTAAAATAGGAGTGTGAAAACAATGAACATATTTGATATAGGGATAATCTTATTCATAATTATATTTATTATAGCTGGAGCAAAACAAGGCTTAATTAAAAGTGCCATTTCTCTCGTAGGCATAATTTTAGTATTTGCCATAGCCTTTTACTTAAAAGAACCAGTTGGTAATTTCCTTTGCAAATACTTACCATTCTTTAATTTTTCGGGTAACCTAGAAGGACTAGTGTCAATTAACATACTAATATATCAATTATTAGCCTTTATAATTATATTAGCACTACTTCTAACTATTTATGGAGCAGCAACAACTATTTCTGGAGTTGTCCAAAAAATAGTAAACGCCACAATTATCTTAAAAATACCATCAGCCTTAGCTGGTAGTGTTATAGGACTAATAGAGGGTTATATATTCGCCTTTGTCTTACTACTTTTACTAGTATTACCATTAAAAAACTTTGATTTATTTAATGATAGTAAACTAACAAACTTAATTCTTTATAAGACCTCAATAATATCTGAAAAAACCAAAGGTATAACTAAGTCAATAGAAGATATATATGAAACAGCTGATAAAGCTATAAATAAAAGAATAGATACTAATGAAGCTAACTTAGAAATAATAGATACTATGATAAAATATGATATAACTACAGCTCATACAGTAGAACAATTAGTAGTACTTGATAAATTAAAAGACGTAAAAGGTGTTGAAAAGATTATAAAAAAATATAAATAAGGAGAAGAATATGATACATTTAGAACAAGAACAAGATTTTAATAATTACATAAATGAAGACAAAGTATTAGTTGATTTCTACGCTACTTGGTGTGGTCCATGTAAATTAATTAGTCCAATTATAGAAGAAATTTCTAAGGAAAATGAAAATATTAAAGTCATTAAAATTGATGTAGATAAATTTCCTGAACTTAGTAGAAAATATGGTATTATGTCTATACCAACATTAATAGTATTTTCTAAAGGAAAAGAAGTTAAAAAACACATTGGATATTTAGAAAAAGAAGGAATAGAAGACTTACTAAAATAAGTCTTTTTTCTTTTAAAAAGAAGTAGTAAAAAAATGTAAAAAGCCTTGTTATTAAAGTAAATAATTGCTATACTTTAATAGTAATATCATAGGAGGGATTAATAATGAAATATGTATATATGTTTACTGAAGGAAACAAAGATATGCGTGAAGTTTTAGGTGGTAAAGGTGCAAACTTAGCTGAAATGACTCACATTGGCCTACCAGTACCTAGAGGATTCACTGTTACAACAGAAGCATGTAATAAGTATTATGAAGATAATGAAGTACTAAGTGATGAAATCATTAATCAAATAAAAGAAAAAATTGATGAACTAGAAAATGTCACAGGTAAAAAATTGGGGGACGCTACTAATCCATTATTAGTATCTGTAAGATCTGGTGCTAGAGCAAGTATGCCTGGTATGATGGATACAGTATTAAACTTAGGAATGAATGATGAAGTTGCTGAAGGATTTAGTAAAATAACATCTAATCCAAGATTTGTATATGATTCATATAGACGTTTCATTCAAATGTTTGCAGATGTAGTTAAAGGTTTTCCTAAGTCATCATTTGAAAGACTTTTCGATAAAATAAAAGAAGAAAAAAATGTAGAATATGATACAGACCTAACAGCTGAAGATTTAAAAGAAGTAATTGAAATATATAAAGGTGAGTATGAGAAATTTGCTAAAACAAGTTTTCCTCAAGACCCAGAAGAACAATTAATAGAAGCTGTAAAAGCTGTATTTAGAAGTTGGAATAATGATAGAGCTATTACTTATAGACGTTTAAATGATATACCAAGTGCTTGGGGCACTGCAGTTAACGTTCAAGAAATGGTATATGGAAATAAAGGTGAAACATCCGGAACAGGAGTAGCATTTACAAGAAACCCAGCTACAGGTGAAAATAAGCTTTATGGTGAATATTTAATGAATGCTCAAGGCGAAGACGTTGTTGCTGGAATTCGTACACCAAAGAGTATTGATACTTTAAAAGAAGTAATGCCAGAGTGTTATGAAGAATTCAATAGAATTTGTAAAATACTAGAAGACCATTATCGTGATATGCAAGATATGGAATTTACTATTGAAGATGGTAAATTATTTATGCTACAAACTAGAAACGGTAAAAGAACAGCAAAAGCCGCTTTAAAAATTGCTGTTGACTTAGTAAATGAAGGTATGATTACTAAAGAAGAAGCCTTATTAAAAATAGAGCCAAAGCAATTAGATCAATTATTACATCCAAACTTTGATGATGAAAGTTTAAAAGCTGCTAAAGTTATCGCTACAGGTTTAGCTGCCTCTCCTGGTGCTGCAACTGGAAAATTATGTTTTACTGCTGAAGATGTAATTAAAATGCACAATGCTGGCGAAAAAGACTTAATTTTAGCAAGACTTGAAACATCTCCAGAAGATATTGAAGGAATGAACCTAGCTCATGGTATCCTAACAGTCCGTGGTGGAATGACTTCTCATGCTGCTGTTGTTGCTCGTGGTATGGGAACTTGTTGTGTATCAGGCTGTGGTAGCATTATAGTTGATGAAGAAACAAAAACATTAACTGCACCAGATAAAACTGTTTATAAAGAAGGAGATTACATCAGTTTAGATGGAGCAGCAGGTAATGTTTATGGAGAAAAAATAAAAACAGTCGAGCCAGATATTTCAGGAGATTTTGAAACTATCATGAACTGGGCTGATGAAGTTCGTAAATTACAAATCAGAACTAATGCCGATACACCAAGAGATGCCCTTCAAGCAAGAAAATTCGGTGCAGAAGGTATTGGACTTTGCCGTACAGAGCATATGTTCTTTGATGAAGAAAGAATCTTTAATTTCCGTCGTATGATTACTGCAGATAATGTAAAAACCCGTGAAGAAGCATTAGAAAAAATACTTCCATATCAAAGAAGTGACTTTGAAGGATTATTTAGAGCAATGGATGGCTATACCGTAACAATACGTTTCCTAGATCCACCATTACATGAATTCTTACCTCATACAGATGAAGAAATTAGACCTCTAGCAGAAAGCCTAGGTATGACATTTGAAGCTTTAAAAAATAGAGTAGAGTCATTAAAAGAATTTAATCCAATGATGGGACATCGTGGTTGTCGTTTAGCTATAACATATCCAGAAATAGCTAGAATGCAAACAAGAGCTGTAATTGAAGCAGCCGTTAATGTCACAAAAGTAGGAAAAACAGTTATTCCAGAAATTATGATTCCATTAATTGGCACAGTAAATGAATTAAAATATGTTAAAAAAATTGTTGTTGAAACAGCTCAAAAAATAATTAAAGAAACTGGTGTAGATGTAAAATATGAAGTTGGAACAATGATTGAAATTCCAAGAGCTGCTCTAATTGCTGATAAAATCGCGGAAGAGGCAGAGTTCTTCAGTTTTGGCACAAATGATTTAACACAAATGACTTTCGGATTTTCAAGAGATGATGCTACTAAGTTCTTAGATGATTATTATAAAAAGAAAATATTAGAACAAGATCCATTCGCAACAATAGACCAAGAAGGTGTAGGAAAACTTGTTTCTATGGCTGCAGAATTAGGTCGTAAAACTAGACCAAGTATTCATTTAGGTATCTGTGGCGAACATGGTGGAGATCCAAAAAGTATTGAATTCTGTCATAAAGTAGGACTAGATTATGTATCTTGTTCACCATATCGTGTTCCAGTAGCACGTCTAGCAGCCGCTATAGCAGCTATTAATAATAAAGAATAGTTTATAGAACAAACGACAAATTTCAATTTATAAAATTTAAATTTGTCGTTTTTTGGTCGTCACCGATCAAATTTCCTACTTCACAGATAGAGTAACCTCTATTCTCCATAGGCTTAAATTCCGATAGTCGCTACCGTACTAATTATTTTATTCATATTTCTTTAACTATTTTGACAAT
>CAVKYO010000015.1:0-3667 GCA_963660495.1 Acidaminococcus fermentans | reverse complement strand
AATCATGAAAATGGTCATTCTAGACCTTCATATTTAGCAATTAAAGATGAAGAAATATTATGGTTTATACCTTTAAGTACAAAAATAGATAAATATAAATCTATTATAGAAAAAAAGAAAAAAAATATGGAACTTGCAAAACAATAATAATTAAAAAAATAGCTGGAAGAGAACAAGCTATATTAATTCAAAATGCTTTTCCTACTTTAGAAAAATATATTCAAAGCAGACACACTATTGATGGAAAAATTGTTAAAGTTTCTTCTGCTGTTGAAAGAGAAATAATTAATGACTTTGAATATATGTTATCATTAAAAACAAATGGATTAGATTTATTTTTTACAGATATTGATTATATTAAGAAATTAATGTTTGAAGAATTAGAAATTTCAAATAAATAATAATTAACTCTATTAATAACGATGGAGTTTTTATTTTTTTAAGTGATAAATTCAATTTAATCTCATAAGTTAAATTAGAAACCATTATATGAAGGAGCGATATTTTGAAAAAAAACAATACAAAATCTAATTATATAAAATTTATATTTAGTGAAGAATTTAAGGTCAAGGTAGAAAACCCTACTGAAAAATATTTAAAAAATATATTTAATAAAAAATACTTTAATTATATTAAAAGACTTGAAAATAAAATAACGGAAAATAACTAATGATTAGTAAAACTTTTTTTAAAACGGCAATATATTTAAGATTATCAGACGAAGATATAAACAAACTATCAAAAGAAGAATTTTCACAAAGTATTAAGAACCAAGAAATAATGTTAAGGGATTATGCGGAAGAACAAGAATTTAAAGTTGTTGGTGTTTATAATGATGAAGACTGGTCTGGATCTGATGATACAAGACCTGACTTTAATAGAATGATTGAAGAATGTAAAAATGGTAATATTGATATTGTTTTATGTAAAACACAGGCTAGGTTTGCACGTGATATGGAACTTGTAGAAAAGTATGTTCATAACTTATTTCACGAATGGAATGTAAGATTTATAACAGTAGTTGATAGAATTGATAATGCCAGAAAAGAAACAAAAAAAACAAGTCAAATTTTAGGACTAACAGATCAATGGTATTTAGAAGATACATCTTTAAATATTCGTGAAACATTGAAGTCAAAAAGAAAAGACGGTCAATTTACTTCTAGTTTTGCTCCGTATGGATATATTAAAGATCCAGAAAATAAAAATCATTTAATAATTGATCCTATACCTTCCCTAGTTATTAAAAAAATTTATGATGAGTATTTGTCAGGAACTGGACTTGATAAAATTACTAGAAAATTAAATGAAGATAAAATATTAAGTCCTTATGAATACAAATTACTTAATGGTAGTAAATTGAAACTACCAGTTATTAAGGATTATGTAAATTATAGTTATATTGAGAAAACTGGTACTTATATGTTGGATGTAAGTTTTACTAATAAAGAAGAATATATTTTAAAAGATTTAGTAAGTTTTAATTATATAACTAGCGATATGAAAATTTTTAATAATAAATGTGATATTGTATTAAAGAAATACAGTAATAATAGAACAAAAATATATTATAGTGAAAATGATAATATTGATATTAACAACTTTAATATAGATGACTTAGTTTTATTAAATGAAAATGATTATTTGAAAAAGACAGCTAAAGTGATTATTTCATATACCAAGGAACTTGATCGAACTCATACTATTAATTATCAGTTTGAAATTACTCTAAAAGAAAACAGAGATCACGTTAATTATTATATAAATATCTTTGGTAAAGCAGCCGATGTATTAAAAAGATCAGACTTTATTTATAATATAAGAAAAAAGTTTTGCTGGTCTAGTTCTACTATTAGAACATTACTTACTGATGAAGTTTATATAGGCAATATGGTACAGTTTAAATCAACAACAGTTAGCTACAAAAATCACACAGTAATACGAAATGATGATAAGTCAAGAATTAGAAAGGATAATACACATGAAGGAATTATTTCTAAGGATATCTGGTTCAAAGTTCAAGAAAGATTAGAAAATACTGCTAGAAGTTGCAAAAACGGTACAATACATCCGCTATGTAATAAAGTGTATTGTTCTAAGTGTAATCAAAGATTTATTAAAACAAGTTCTTGTAGGTCTGACGGTACTGGATATTTATGTTGTAAAGATAAAAAAAATGCCTGGTCTAATTGTGATAATAAAACTTCTATTAGAGAAGACATCCTACATCAATTTATATTAGAAAAGATGAATGAGTTGTTAGATAAATTTTATGAAGAAGATAATCTTAGAAAAATGCAAATCGAAGTAATGGAACAAGATTTATACAAAGATAGATTAGATTTATTAGAAAAAGAATTGCAAAATATTAATAAAGAATTGCAAAGTAAAAGTACATATTTTCAAAGGCTATATGAAGATCGTACAAATGGGATACTAAGAGAAAAAGAATTTTTAATATTAATGAATAAGTATAAAGATGATAACGAAAAGTTAGAAGAACGACAAAAAATAGTGAAGAAAGAAATATCATCTACACTAGTTAAAAAAGAAGTAGTGAAATCTGAAATGAATATCTTTAAAAAGTACAGACATATAAAAGAATTATCTATTGCAATTGTTGAAGATTTTATTGATAAAATTCTCATAGGAAGCTATGATGAAACAACAAATTCAAGGGATATTAAAGTAATATGGAACTTTACCATTTAAATATATATAGATGATTTATTACATCGGGCAGTTGGTCCAGTAGGTCCTTGTAGGTAACAATATTTAACATTTCTATTAGATTCAGCTTTCTGTTTATTTATTTGTTCATATAAATCATTACATTGACATTTTTTATTTTCATCCATAAAAATAATATTCTCCTCTCATTAAATTTTATGTTTAATATTTAAATTTGGAACTATTTGTAAGCACTAAAATTAAAAATACGACAGATAAAATGGGCTTATCAGTCGTATTTGTTTAGTTTTATTCAACAACAAAAGGATCATCAACAGTCCCATCTCCTTCAGATGTCTTGGTCCCAGGTGCAAGTGAAACTGACGGACGCGCGCCGTCGGAGGAGTTGACGAGGTAGTTGTTCAAGTTGCCACTGGAGTAGACGCGGAAGCCGTGAGCAACGTTGTAGTGGAAGTAGGAAGGCGACATGGCCCAGTACCATTGACCAGTATATAAATAATATTTTGAATTACTGTTATATCCACCTGCAAGTATCACCTCATCTGCTGTTATTAATCCTACTGGATAAGTTAACTTTCCATTTCCACCTGAGTCAGTAGATACTGTAAAACCGTCCCTACTTTCGTTCGGACATTCTACACTTGGACTATATGTAGTCCAACTTCTAATATTAGCACTAAAATATGAAGCATCAGTCCCAGCATTAGTATCTTTACCTACAAGTGAACCTTTATATAGTGTCCTATCATTACAAAAAACTGTGTCTTCTAACTTACTAGTATAATTTGTCATATTATTCTTATACCAGGTATCTATAGACTTTTTTATTGTAGAATCCGTTGTATTTGTAAACATTTCCTCTTTGGCATCTTCTATATCTTTACCAGATGAGAGTGTTAAATAATAAATTGTAGAGCTATAACCAAAGTAATGGATATAATAAACTTTACTGCACACTCCTGTTGTATTTAGACAA
>CAVKYO010000014.1:0-14329 GCA_963660495.1 Acidaminococcus fermentans | reverse complement strand
GCATATTTATACTACTTTCTTATTTTTTTTGAATTATATGTCTGAATAGTTACACTAATCGCCAAAAATATGGTATAATATGGAGCCAGGTGAGGCAATATGCGTAAATATTATACCGGAACTATAAAAAAATTAACCGTAAAAAAACTAAGTATCCAAGATGGAATGATTTGTATAGCTATGCAAAGAACAGTTCTAAAAAAGAATGAACTTTTTTATAAAAACACTCTTGGACCAATGAAAAGATTTAAAGACAAATGTCCAATTATGGATGAATGCCAAGCAGAAGAAATTCTAGCAAGTCAAGTAAGTCTTTCCAAAATAAAAGATCCTACAAAAATATCATATTTATATACACCATATCAAGAATTAGTACCATATCCAATGACAAAACAAGAAGAAAAAAAATTAATCAAAGAAAGAAAAAAAGATAAAAACAAATTTTAAACGTTTTTATCTTTTTTTACTAATTGATATACTTTATTATCACTAACAGTATTAGCGTCCAATACAACTTCTCCAAAAGAATCATCACTCTTAATCTTTGCATAAGGACGCCAAGTAGTATCTGAAACAATTCTTTTTAAACCTCTTGCTCCTGTTTTTAATTTTAAAGCCAAAGAAGCAACAGCCTCTAAATATGAAGAAGTAACTCTCAACCTAGCACCAGCATTTTCAAAAGTCTTCTCTTCTCTTTTTAATGGAGACTTATTAGAAACAGTTAAAACATTTAATAAGTCTTCTTTATCCAATGATTTAAAATGAATTACTACTGGAAATCTACCCATGAATTCTTTTGGCATCATACCTTTAGTAATAAAATCATCTAAACTAGGTTCTTCCTCTTTCAAACTACTTTTTCCAAAACCAATTACATTACTATTTTTAGAACCATAAACATCAGTAAAAGCACCAGACGCTATAACTAACATATCATTTGTAGATATTTTAACAACATTAGTAGGATTATACTTAGAATCCGCAGCATCATAAGTAGTACCATCTAAAAACTTAAGTAAAACATTTAATACACCTTGTCCCAAAACATCTGACTTTTTTTCTGATCCTTTTTTATCAATTTCATCAAAAAATATTATTGCTTTTTCCGCTAAAGATTTATTACCACCGCAGTTAACATACAAGTCATATAAATATTCTTCTATACTTTTACCAGCATAACCTGGTATTGTAATTTGTGTAGAATCAACAATTAATATTGGTCTATTTAAACATTCTGCTAAAGTAGTTAAAGCAAGAGTCTTACCAACACCAGATTCACCAGTAATTAAAATACCATCTTTTTCTCTTCCAGAATCAAACGCTCTGGCTATTTCTATAACTAATCTATAAACCGCCTCATCTTGACCAACAACATTTTTTCTTACATAGTCATATACTTTTTCTATATCAAATTCTTCTAAAGACTCATCAACACTACTACTGTTATCCTCTTCACTTTCCAAAGATTCATTAAAATCTATTTCTTCATTAATAATCATTAGAGTTTCCCCTAATCTATTTAAATAATGATTAATAACTTTTTTAGTCCTTTCCAATTTTTCAGTAGAAACACCACCCGCTAAAGTAACGTTACAAATATCTTCTAATACCTCATCAAAATTTTCACAATACTTGAACTTTTGACACAAAGCAGTAAGAATTAAAAACTGATCATCAATAATATCCATTCCATATTCTCTAGCTGTATCTAATAACTGTCTTGTATCAATATATATAGTAGAAACACGTTCTAAGTTTTCATCATCTATAAGTGCTAAAACTACATAGTTTTTACTTTCATCAGAATAAGCATCATATGTATCAAAAAATGTAAAATCAGGTGCATAAAAGTCCTCACTTAAACATCTAAGTTCCGTTAAATTATCATATGCATATCCAGCATCACCAGATATAGAAAATGAAGTTTTAATATCAAAATAAGAATTTCCTGCTGTATCAATAAAAGTTTTATTTTCATCATCAAAACTACCAGTAATAGTTCGTTCTGGTACATAAATTGAACAATAATTATTAACAGGAATACATTTCATAATATTAGCAACTACACCATCAAGCATAAAGTATACCTCCTTCAAGATGTATTATATAATATCTTATCAATTAAAAATAATCAAGAAAAAAAGTAGTAAAAACTACTCTTTACAAACATCTATCCATTCTAAACTACAACTACATTTTTCAAGTTCTAAAATATTTAAAGATACTGCACTATTTCCAGTACCAGCTGCAGGATAAACTACATCATATTTTTTTAATGATTCATCTAAATAAACATCTACTCCATCATTAATTCCAAAAGGACAAACTCCACCAACATCATGTCCTATAATATTTAAAACATCATCATACGGAATCATTTTAGCCTTTTTCTTAAAATAATGTCTATATTTAGCATTATCAATTTTCATATCTCCTGCTGTAACTATTAAAATAGGTTTATCATCAACTAGAAAAGATAATGTTTTCGCAACATGTCCTTCAGTACAACCAAGAGCATGTGCAGCTTCTTTTACCGAAGCTGTTGACTCATCAAAAATTATAATTCTATCTTCAAATCCAAACTTTTTTAAATGTTTTTTAGCTCTATCTAATGCCATAACTTAAACCTCCAAAATAATTAAAATACTCTATTCATTAACTTTTTGATATACTTTACCAGAATTTTCATCATTAGTACTAGGCTTATTTATAAAATTAAGTATCTGTTCATCACTATGTTTCAAAGCACCAAGTATTACACCATTAAGCATTGGTACATAAAAAGAACCCAGTTTAACTTCTCCATTATCAGTAATAATATCTTTTAATCCATGAACTCTATCAACCAAAATTCTTTCTTCAGGTTTAGAATAATCAATATACCAATAATAAAGTCCTAATGTTGAATCAAATTCAAGAGTATCAGTTCTTTTAAATGTATCTAAAAAACTTTCATCACCAGCATTAATATAGACACCATTATCACCAAAGATATAATTAGGAGAAATAACTCTAGTTGAAGTAACTGATCGTGCATTTCTAACTTTGTTACAACTAACCATAAGACCATTTGTAAACCTATCTTCATCAAATGTCTCAATACCTATAACAGCTTCATCTCCAAGCATCATAGTAATACTTTTTATATTACCATCAGTTTCTAAAGCTAACTTAGGTCTTTCATCAGATTCTATTACTTTTACTCTTAATTCATGAGAAAGTAATTTAATCATCTCTTCCGTTGGCAGAAAACCTCTACCATTACAAAATCTTTCAGTAACTAAATTTTGTAAAATAAACATTCTTTTAACAATATCAAAAGAAACATCAATTCTATAAATATCATCTAAATCTAATAAAATATCTAAGTATACATCTTCTATTCTTGCATCTAAAATATTATTTCTACTCTTAAATGTATCTTTTAATTCCATACTACATAAATCTAAATATTCAAAAAAAGGATCAAACATATTTTTTGTCATTTATAACCCACCTTACTTAAATAATTTTTTTCACTACAACCATAATAGCATTGCCAATACCTAAAGTCAAACACTAACTTCTGTATAAATTACACTAATAACCATCCATTTTACCAAGTAAAATAGAAAAATCATTAATCATTATATTAAAAATCTAAAAAATGAAAAACTAGTTAGAGCATTCCCAACTAGTTTATTATTTCACTCACAATTTATGAGACTTAATCAATACTGGTGTCCTCGGACAGATTTGAACTGTCGACCTATCGCTTAGGAGGCGATTGCTCTATCCAACTGAGCTACGAAGACAAAATAACTAAAAAAATTATAACACTAAAATTTTTTATTTTAAAGTCTAATCTGTAATTATTTCATCTACCGCAACATCATAAATATCATTAAACTCATCATCTATTAAAAACTCTTTATAACAAAGTCCAATCTTATAAAGACTAACTTTATCATAAAACCTATCATAATATCCGCCACCATATCCTATCCGATACCCTGCTTTATTAAAACAAATACCCGGAGTAATAGAAATAGAGCTACTAAAGTCAAAAACCTCAATACAGTACTCCTTAGGCTCCAATATATTTTTATATCCTAAAGCCAAATCATCAAAACTATTTATATAATAAAATTTCATTTCCTTACCAAGTACTTTACAAACCGCAACTTTCTTACCAGACTCCAAAAAATAGTTAATTAGTCTCCTCGTATCAACCTCATCATCTAAAGATACATAAATTAAAATAGTATCAGCTAAAATAACCCTATCATTACTAATAACTCTATCAAAAATAATATTATCCTTTTCTTCTCTACCAAAAATATCTTTTCGTAATAACAAATACTTTTTTCTTAAACTATTCTTCATAATAAAAGTATAAAACAAAAGACCAGTATTTACTAGTCTTTAATTAATAAATATTTTTTATAATCTCTTAGATTAAAAAAGCATAAAAATAGAGTAATTAACATCGGCACCGCAAAATATAATAAAAGATTCAAAAAAAATGAAACAATTGGAAATTCAATATGTGTTTTAAAAAACAAAAAAGTAATAAAGAAAAAGAAGACACGAAACAAAATTGCAAAAATTGCAGTAACAATAATTTTTGTCCTCATAAAAGAGCTATAAGACTTTCGTAAAATTAAAAACTCAAAAGAATTATCTTTTTCGTAATTAAAAGCAGAAAAGAATATATATACATGAAACCCAACTTGATATAGCATCCATAAAATCCCACCAAATGAAGTATTAAATGACGTACCTACCAGAGAATTAAATAGTGACAAATTCATTTCATAATTAGATAAAAATGCAGTTAACAAGAGCATTAAATAAATTAATATAAATATAATAAAAAGTTTATAAAATTTTGTCTTAAACAATTCAATCAAACACATAAAATGATATTTCATTTATCAATTTCCTTTCGTATATAACTTATTAAATAAAATAATAGCCAATATCAGTGCAAAACATTTTAAAACATAAACAAATAACAAATCATCAATAATCAATCCAAACAAAAAATCAACTTTAAAAATCAAAACAAAAGATAACACAGCATACAAAGTAATGCATAGAATTTTATTGCAATATTCCATCATTGCCAATATAAAAACAGAAGAAAAATCAACAAGCAATACCAAATAAATTACATTACATAAAACACAAACAACATTAGATAAACTATACAAAGTATTAAATCTAGCAACTAAGAAAGCAGAAAAAAACAAAAAAAGTAAAGCAAGTGTAATTATTTTTGCATTATAATATAAAACATAAGTAATTGTTCTTTTTTTTACTGAACGCAGGCTTGGAAACCTCAAATAATATAAATAATTACAGGATAAATTCTGAAATTTAATAGTCATTACTGAAGTTACCAATAAACAAGAAATTACAAACCATCTATTTGAAACTACAATAAAGAATTTATAAAATATATCATTTTGAGTATGGTAAGAAAATAAAGGTATTAATCCAGCCAAAATCAGAATATAAATTGAAAAGTAAAATGTACTTTTAAAATATATATAATTATTTTTTTTCATAAATTATTTTACCATCATCAAATTTATATATTATATCAGAGATCTTATTTAAATCATCCTTAACGTGCGTAGATAGTATTATTAATTTGCCTTTCTTTTTTTCTTCAACTAAAATTTTCATTATTTTATTTACGCTATCTTCTTCAATACCATTAAATGGTTCGTCTAAAATAAATATATCAGGGTTTTCCATAATAACCTGAGCAATTCCTAATTTTTGCTTCATTCCAAGAGAATACTCAGAAAATTTTTTATCCTTTTCATCATATAAATTTACTTTTTTTAAAGCATTTTCGATTTCAACTCTACCTACTTTATTTTGAATTCTAGCCAACAATATCAAGTTTTCATAACCAGAAAGTTCTGGAAAAAAAGAAGGTTTTTCAATTAGAGCCCTTAAATTAGGCACATACATATTATTTTTATTATAATTCTTCCCATCAAATAAAACATACCCTTCAGTAGGTTTATATAAACCACATAGTATTTTAAAAAAAACACTTTTACCAGAACCATTTCGACCATATAATCCGTATATTTTTCCAGAATTGAAATTTAAATTAACATTTTCAAAAACTGTATTACTTTTAAACTCCTTTTTCAAATTTACTATCTCAATTTTCATACCTATCTCCTTAATTATTTTTTTCGCAGCTAATAACAAGTTTTTCCTTGTTTTTATAAACAAAATATAAAAGAATAAACGAAATCATCATAACTATAAAGCTAAACAACAACAAGGTACCAGCACCAAATACATCATTAAACATAAATAAATTCATAATATTAAAAATTATTCCAAAATCACTCTTAAGCAAAATATTAGAAATAATCATAGTAACACCAATTTCCAAAAATAATTCAGTACCCAAATAAACTAAATAAGATAAAATAACACATGATATAAATCGATGGTGCTTTTTAGCAACAATTAATCCTATATTAGCAAATGTAAAAGAATACATAAGTATATTAAGTAAATATAAAAAAATAAATAAAACAGGTCTTTTAATAAGCTGAGCATTCCAAACAACAGTAGAATTATTAATTGCATATGTAGCATCAAATGTAGTATTTATAGCCAAAATGAAAATTAAAGTACCAATAATCAACACCAAAGACCAAATATACTTATAAGCTTCTTTCAACATTGACTTAACATAAGAACAATAACTTTGCCTAGTAAGCGAATTAATTATAAACTTATATTTAAACTTATTGCAAATATTATATAGCAATGGAATAACTATTATCAAAAATGCAATGGGATTTAAAAAATGTAATTTCCATACTAATACATCAGTAAAAGCCGTATAAAAGTCAACCTTAATATTTTGATTATCAACTAATTGCTGGCAAAAAGTATTATAACTAGCATTATTTTCACGTTTTTCTAAATTTTGTTTACATTCAATAATTTTTTGACTTACATACTCATAATTAGAATTAATAACCTTTAATTCGTCAATTGCACAAACGCTAATAGCTACTAGCATAATAAATAAAATAATTATTACTAACCAATTTTTTAAAATGAATTTTTTCATAGACACCTCAAATAAAAGTAAAAAGTTTATGAAATATAATATTTTATTTTATTAATTTACTACTGAAAATACCAAACCAAATCAACCGTTGAAGACAACAAGGTATAATCATATCTAGCAACTTTCAAATAATAAGTTCCTGTCTCTGCAGAACCATCACTAGAATTAATAGCAACTTTGCCTCCTCTCATAGAAGCAACAACACCACCTAAAGTTCCCACACCTTAATTTTAGCACAAATTCAAAATAATAAATACCTTTTTTTAAAATAAGTGCAACAAATACTTTTTTCTTAAACTATTCTTCATAATAAAAGTATAAAACAAAAGACTAGTATTTACTAGTACTAGTCTCTATAATTTAATAATTATATTTCTTGAATAACAGTAATAATCATCGGTTTAGCACCAGTTTCTTTATAAAAGAACTTGCCAAGTACTTCTCTAACATCATTCTTAATTTTAGAATAATCAACTCTATTAGCTGTTACATCAATATTAGCTTCAATCGTCTCTTTAGATATTTTCTTAGTCTCTTCTAATAAGTCTTGACTTTCTTTAACATAAATAAATCCTCTTGTAAGCATTTCAGGACCCGCAATTATTTTTTTACTTTGTTTATCTAAAGTACAACTTATTATAACGATACCGTTTTCACCTAACATCTCACGATCTTTTAAAACTAAATCTCCAATATCTCCTTGACTATTACCATCTATTAATATTTCATCAACATCAACATGCTCTATAGAATTAGTATTTTTACCATCAACCAACTCTAAAACATCACCATTTTGCTTTAAAATAATATTCTCTTTAGGAATACCCAAAGACTCAGCTATTTCAGCATTAGCGTATTGATGACGATATTCACCTTTAACTGGGAAATAATACTTAGGATTCATTAAATTAATCATAAGCATTAAATCCTCACTAGATGCATGATGTAATAAATGTTTCTTACTAGATAAAGATATCGCATTAGCACCTAACATCGCTATTTCATCCATAATAATAGCCATTCTTTTTTCAATTCCTGCATAACTTGGTTCAGTAATAAAGATAGTATCAGTATCCTTAATTTTAATATACTTATCATATCCTTTTATAACTCTTTCCAAATTAGCAAAAGGTTTTTCTTTCTCATCAGAAATAAACACTATAACATCTTTATTATCTAAGTCACTTAAAGTACCTATTCTACTTTTATCAAAAGTCAAATATCCCATATCAAGTGCTCTATTAATATTTTCTTGTAGACTTTTACCCATGATAACTATTTTTCTATGTGTACATAAAACCTCATTAAATATTTCCTGTATTCTATAAAAATGAGCTGGAAAAACAGTCGCAATTATACGATTCGGATTATTAGCAAAAACTTCCTTAATAAAACCTGATACTCTATTATTAGGACTAGTATGACCTATCCTATCTGCATAAATAGACTCAGCTAATAAACATAAAACTCCTTGTTTTCCAACATAAGCAAGTTTACCAATGTCTGTCTTATATATACTAGGAACAGTTGAATCAAATACAAAGTCTCCCGTATAAACAATTGCTCCATCCTCAGTATATAACACATAACAAACCGCATCAGGTATTGAATGTGTAACACTAATTGGAAATATAGCGTTTTTACCAAACATAATTTTAAAATGCGGTCTAATCTCTTTAAAATTAGTTCTATCTATTTCTTCCTTAGTCATATCATTCTTAACCATAGATAATGTTAACTTAGTACCATAAATATTAATATCCGGTAACTTAGCTAAAATATCTGGTACAGCACCCATATTAGATTCATGACCATGCGTCAAAAATATACCTTTTACATTTTTCTTATTCTTAATTAAATAATCAAAACTTGGAATAATATAGTCAATTCCTAAATTTAAATCATTATCATATTTTAAACCAGCATCAAAAACGAAAATATCTTTGTCAACTTTAACAACATACATATTTTTTCCATTTTCGTTTAATCCACCTAAACTAAAAATTTTAATTTTACTCATTATTTTCTCCTCTCATAATTAATAAATGATATAAAGGCGTCTCCTAAAATGCATAGCCATTATATCATTAAATGTCAAAAATTTCAAATAAAAACTCTATTTACCAAACTTAAAACTAAATAGCTAATTTATTAAGTGCCTTTTTAGCGGCATCTTGTTCTGCTTCTTTTTTAGAACTACCAATACCAGTACCATAAACAATATTATCAATTTTAACATCAACTTTAAATGTTCTATCATGTGCTGGTCCTAATTCTTCTACTAATTCATAAACAAGACTTTTTTGTTCAGTTTGAACATACTCTTGTAAAGCACTTTTATAATCACTAAAGAATGTAATATCCGGATTTTCAATATAAGGAACCATTATATTTAAAACAGTTCTTCTCGCTGTAGCATATCCTAAATCAATATATATTGCGCCCATTAAAGCTTCAAATATATCCGCAACTATAGCTTTTTTATATTTACCTCCTTCTTTTTCTTCTCCATGACCAACTTTAATGTACTTATTAAGTCCTAAATTAGTAGCATATTCATACAAAGCATTTTCACAAACATAGCTAGCCCTAACCTTAGTCATTTCTCCTTCACTTTCACTTTTACATGAATACAAATAATCAGCAATAACTAAGTCTACTACTGAATCTCCTAAAAATTCTAATCTTTCATAATCAGCTTTAGCTCTATGTTCATTAGCGTAACTACTATGTAAAAAAGCTGTATTATAAAGTTTAATATCATTAGGCTTAATATTAAGTTTTTCAAATAATTCATTCATAATCTTCACCATAGATAAGTATATCAAAATAAATCAAATTAGTATACTTATAATTGCCTTTTTTTAGTAATTATAGTAAAATTGAGATACAAGATAATTAAAAAGGAACTGGAAAAGTATGAAAAAGATATTAATTTCACTGATAAAGCTTTATCAAAAAATACCTATATCTTCTCATTTATCATGTCGCTTTACTCCAACATGTTCTAATTATGGAATTGAAGCTATTGAAAAACATGGTTCATTTAAAGGAAGCATTCTAACAATAAAAAGAATTATTAGATGTAATCCATTTACAAAACCAGGATATGATCCAGTACCGGATAAGGAGAAAAAATAATGAAAAAAGCCCTAAAATACAGTCTATTACTAATAATTACTATTTTTATAACATTCACAACATCAGGTTGTACTGATGATAATATGGATAATATTGATATATATGTTACTAATTATGCCAACGAATATATAACTAAAGAATTATATGGTGAACATGCAACTATTACTTCTATTTATCCAGATGGTATTGATATATCAAAATATAAAGTAAGTAAAAAACAAAAAGAAACTTATAGTAAATCTGATTTATTTATATACAATGGTCTAATAGAAAAAGAAAGAGACATGGCTGTTGACTTATTAAGTCTAAATCCGGATTTAAAAATAATTGATAGTTCTGATGTTCTAGAAACAGACTATTCTCCAGAAGAGTTATGGCTTAATCCTTCATCTTTACTAATGATGGCCCAAAATATTCGCATTGGTCTTGAAGAATATGCAACAAGTAAATACTTAATAGATGATATTGATGAAGAATATGAAAAATTAAAAATTACCCTTTCTGAGTTAGATGCTAACTATCGTATATCTGTTGAAAATACAACTAATAAATTTATTGTTGTTGATAATTCAGCTCTTAAATACCTTGAAAAATTTGGCTTAACTGTCTACTGTATTGATGGAGATGCTACAGATAAAACAATAAGTGATGTTGTAGAATTAATCGAAAATAAAGAAATAAATTATATCTTCTCATTTAAAAATGATACGTTATCAGATAACGCTAAAAAAATATTAGAAGATTATAAAGATATTAAAAACCAACAACTTCATAAGTTAGACAATATCTCCGATACTGAAAGATCAGAAAAGAAAGATTATGAACAAATAATTACAGAAAACTTAGAATTATTAAAACAAGAATTATATCAATAAAAAAAGTCTTATAGATTATTCTATAGGACTTTTTATTTTAACTATATTAATCATATTAATATCTTCATTAATTAATTGTACCAGTGTAGGAATATCATAATTGTCAAAACTAATTAATAAACTATCATAGTCAACTAAAAATATTTCTATTTTATTTATAAGTAACTCCTCTATCTTTTCTATTCCAATTGTTCTAAAATACTCAATAATTTTACCAACATTATCCTTATTACATAAAAGAGCAAATACTAAAGAAGGTTCATTCTCCTCCTCTATATCGCCAATAACATCAGTCTTAAACCCTTTATCTATTAAAAACTGCATCTAAATCACCTTCTTAATAATACCAACTAACTTATTATAATCATTCTGATTAATAATCGTATTATAAGTAATAGAAAACATAAAACTATCTATATCAGCTAAAACATTGTTCTTAAGTAAAGCATTAAATATTCTTAAAACCTTTATCTTAGAAATTCTTATTCCATCAAAATTATATATTAAAGGTTCTTCTTTATCAGAATAAATATTAATATTTTGAATAAACTCATTATCAAATATCAAAGTATCAATACTTAAGTCCGCATCCTTAATTATCTCCATATATTTATCTTTCTCTATAAATTCTGGAATAATAGTATTAGTAACTTCTACTTTATTATTTTCATTAATATTTAAATATTCTTCATCATTCAAATTTTTCAAACATAAGAAACTCTTATTATTACTAATTACTGTTATAAAAGCCTCATTAATACCATTCTTCATTATAGAATAATATATTTTATAAAACATCGTATCAAAGCAAGTTGAAACAGTCTTAATACAGCCTAAATTTTGTCTTAAATAATTAATACCATATGGATGTATTTCAATAAACTGATCAATTATTTGAGCTAAGTTATTACAAAGTAATGCTGGCATTGCTTTATCAAATAAATTATTACTTCTATCTTTAAATGTAAATCCATACTCTAAAAAAGTCTCTAAGTTTTCACTTAGTATTTCATTAGGAATAACTAATACTAAAGGACATCTATTATAAACATTCTTTATAGATAAACCATATTTTGAAAGACTATAAATATTCTTTTCAAACTCTTTAAAAGATCCAACTATATAAACTTCATCTTTATAATTATCAGTGTCATAATCAACTATCCTAAATTTATTATATCTCTTACTTAAAATAGTACCGTTTTCTCTTTTAATTAATACTCCTGGTATTTTTAATAATTCTTCTACTTTTAATTTATTACTAATAGCTAATCTAACACATTTACTTATAGTTTCCTTATCACTTGCTAAAACTAAAGACATTAAAGTATATTCATCTAATATTTTAGGAAATTTATATTTAGAAAGAGTATCTAATACTTCTCTAATTCTACTAAATGTTCCATTTCCTAGTACTTTACTTCTAAAACTTTCAGAAAAAAAATCAAAATCATAATCATATTTTTTAAATATAACTCTAACTTTATCAATATCTAAATCCCCATATTTAGTAATAGAAGACTCATCTTCTGTTTTCTTATAATTAAATAAACTCTTATTATATTTAATAATTGAAAGTAAAATATCACGTCTTTCATCACTACTTACATTATTTTCATCAAATAATATATTTAAAGTAGAAATATCTGAAACAAACTTTTTATTTTTAGGATTATTAAGTATTGTCGCTAAAGACTTATACTTATCATTTAAAGAACGTATCTTTTCAATATCTATGTTTTCATAAGTAGCATAGTCTCTTCTAGAAGTAATATATTCGTGTAAATAATTAGCAAATTTATTTAATACATTTATTTGACTATCATCAAGAACTAAAGTAGTACCTGAAACATTATTAAGTTTAAGTATAGTCATTATTGTTGATATATTTTTTTTAAATTCTTCTTTTTCACTACTAGAAATAGAAAATAAATCTATAATATCATTTATAGTATCTAAAGGAACAGTAGAAATATTATAACTACTAGCAAACATCAACTTTTCTAATTCTTGTTTTTCTTCTAAGGTATCATCTTTATATTGATAATATCTATGAATTATTGCTTTCTTTTCACTAATACTTTTCTTAAGTAAATGTATTAAATTGTCGCAGCCATTAACTGTCTCCAACATAAATATCACTCCATTTTATTCTTCATTATCCCATTTTTTATAAAAGTCTCTAAAAGCCATCTCAGGATTCATATCCGGATTATTCTTAAGCATATCAATAATACTACGATATTCTCTTTCTCGTGTTGCGTTAGTATCTTCTAACAAATCTATCTTTACAAGACCTTTAAGTCCCGCTTTAATTAAACAATTATTAATAAAATCAAAAGAAGATAAATTATTAATCAAATTATTATATACTGACTTCTTAACTTTTAATTTATGACTATTTTGTTTAATCCTAATCTCTTTTAAACTTTTATTAAAAAAATTAATCTCATTAAGAAGTATCAATTCAAAAGCCTTAGTCTTATCAGTATCTGTTATATTTAAAGACATAACTAAATCTTTAAATCTATCAATATTTTTTATATATATCTTACTACTATCTGTAGAAAAATACCGTTGCATCTTTTTAAGATCACTTATACGTTTTAAAATCCTTTTTTCTTCTTTTTCATTATCATCTTCTAATTTAAAATCCTTAAGTATTAAAATAAAATCAACTACACATTTCTTAGCTTCAAAATACTGTGAGGTTTTATTTAATTTATTTTTATTAAGATAATACATATTTTTTAATTGTTCTTTAACTTGTAAACGAAAGTTTATATCTGGAATAGACTTTTCTAATAACCAAGAAAAGCTATCCTTCTTCTCACCAGTAGACTCCATATAATAATTAGCCAGTAAATTAACTGAAGAATCAGCTAAACGTAAAATATCAGTCTTATACTGTATAAAGTCTTTTGATAAATTAATCTTATTTAAATCCATTTGTAAAGTAGTAAGTTCTACAGAAATTTGATTTAAAACACGACGTAAAACATCATTATAATTATCCATCTAAATCATCTCCAACCCGGCTACTTTCTTATTCTAAACCTATTATAGCAAAAAAAAAGCAAAAAAGGAACTCTTAAATTACTAATCCTTTATTGCTTTTTCAACTTCGTTAAAAATAAAGTTCATAATTGTATCAAAACCCCCGAGTTTGACAGTTTTTAATCATAAATCTTCTAAAGCCTAGATAAAATCTAGT
>CAVKYO010000013.1:0-8051 GCA_963660495.1 Acidaminococcus fermentans | reverse complement strand
TTGGAACTGAATGGAATACTTGGAAAATGAAGAAAAAATAGTTATTTTAAAAGACGGCAAAGAAGTAGAATGCGATATACTTTTTACATTTGATTCAGAAGATACACATAAAACATATTTTGGATATACAGACCATTCTATAGATAAAAATGGACGTAAAAGGATATACGTATCTTCATATAATTTAATCTCCGGAAATGGAAAGCTAGAAGACATAACAGATCCAAAAGAATTGGATATGGTACAAGAAGTATTAGCTCAAATAGATGAAGAAAGTCATAATAGTTAGGAGTATGATAAAATGAATACTGAGATAAGAAAAGTAATAGAAAAAATTGAAAATGGACAGAAAGAACTTGAACGATTAATAGAAGAACGAACTGTAATAATGAAAAATGAACGTCACTTATCAGTAGGAAATTTTCGAAGAGAATTAGCTATAATAGAAAACTTCATTAAAAGAAAATCAGATGAAATAGTTAATGACAGAAAAACAGTTGAAGAATATACTCATGCTAGTGACTTAATGCAAGAACTAAGTTTTGCACCAGGTAGTGAAGATGAAAAAAATGAAAAAGAAGAAGAGTTAAAATCAGTAATGGAAAGTTTACCAGGAGAGTTACAACAAGAACTAGTTGAACGTGCTAATAATAGAAGTAAAGAAGGAAATACTAATTCTACTAATATCCCTGTAAACGAAAGTATTCCACAAGAAACTAGCAATGAAGAAAGATTAAAAACATTACAAGAAGCCTTAGAAGTAGCTAAAAATTCTTATCAAGCATCAATTAATAATTTTCAAAATATATTCGCTAACGAGAAAAATGAAATTGCTGAAAGAGGACCAATAACAGCAGAAGAATTGGATGAATTAAATAGTCGTTACTTTAGTGCAAAAGAAGCAGAAAATGAAAGACTTCAAAGAAGTAGAGAATTAATTAATGAAATAGAGTCAAAAATAAATGACCTAAATACTGTAATTGAAGAAGAAAGAAAAAAAGTAGTAACTAAAGATGTAGAAGAATCACAAAACGTTGAAAGAAAAACACCTTCTAATAATGATTCTGATTCATTAAGTCAATTAAAGAAAGAACTATTAGAAAAAAAACAATCAGGTGAAATAGATACTAATGAAATGATTAGAAGGATTCAAGAAGCTACTGGTAATATGCCAAAAAAAGAAGAATATCAGGAAATACCAAAGGATAAAGCATTAGTACCAGTTCAAGATAATGAATATAAGCCAATACCAGAAGATAAAGCATTAGTGCCAGTTCAAGATAATGAATATAAGCCAATACCAGAAGATAAAGCATTAGTGCCAGTTCAAGATAATGAATATAAGCCAATACCAGAAGATAAAGCATTAGTGCCAGTTCAAGATAATGAATATAAGCCAATACCAGAAGATAAAGCATTAGTGCCAGTAGTACCAGAAAGTACAAAAGAAGAAAAAAGTCAAAGAGGTTTTTATACAATTATTAATGAATTAACCGAAGGACTAAATGTTCAAGCCAAAACAGGTAAAAAATATAAAGCTTCCAACATTAAAGTATCAAAAGAATTTAAAGAAGAACTAAAATCAGGAAATTACCTATACAATATTGTACATTTAGTACCAGCAATTATTAAAGTACCAATAAAATTAATTAGAAAAGCAATTAATAGAATTAAATATTCTATAGAAGAAAAGAAAACAGTAGCAACTCTAAAAGAAAGAATTTCTAATCTAAGTGAAGAAGATTTAAAAGTAATTTGGGATGAATATAGAGGTACTAAAGTTATAGAAGAACGTTATCCAGATATTTTAAATATACTTTTAAATGAGAAAATGCAACAATATGCAATGGAAAAAGTAACAGCACTAAATAATTCTATGGAAAAGAAATATAAAGAATTATTTACATCAAAGCAAATGCTTGATAAATGTAATGAAATTCTAAGCGAAGTAAATACTGATAATGACCAAGAATTAGTAAAAAAAATTATTGAAAAGCGTGAAAAAGCTATTGCTGGAAAAGCAGAAATGATTAAGAAATTACGTGAAGAATATAAAGATGCAAATTCTTGGATATCTGGAGGTTCACATGGCTTTGAAGAAGACATGAAAGCAGCTACTACAAAATTATCAATTATCGGAAAAAGATTTGCCAAAGAACAAAGTTTAAATCCAGAATTAACTAAAAAACAAGCTGAAATAGAGCAAAAAGAAATAAAAGCTATAAAAAATAATGATGACGAAAGTGCTTTAAATGCTTTTATTGAAAACGAAGTATTACTATCAAGTAATACCAAGTTTGAACAAAGTGTTTTTGGAACAAGATCATCTGGAACAAAATACTATGAGCCAGTAATTATAAAGTCTGACTATAATGATGATCCATTTATTAGAGACTTATTTACAACAGTAGCCGTAACAGGAGCAACAATTAATGCTATAAGTGCTATTAATGTACATGGTACACAAGCTGGTGAAATATTAAAAGCTAATAAAGACCAAGTAAAAACTGCAAACGAATATGTTGATAGTGTAAGAGAAGAAAGTGCTAAATTAGTAGATAACGGTAATGATTTTGCTGATGGAATGCAAGCTCAAGCCAATAGTAATATCATAAATGATGCTCATACGATGGAAAGACAAAGTCTAGATCAAACATCATGGCAACTAGGAACAGCTGATTATAAAGCGTATGATAGTGCAGCACATGAAGCATATAATAGTATGGCTGACACTGTACAAACACAAATTAATGACATTGCTAATCAATATAGTTTAGGACTTATTAATAAAGCATCAGCATTAGATATGTTAAAAGATGTAGCAAATGATTCTCATCAAAACTTAGTTGATTTATACGAAAGTTATTTACCAACACTAAAAGAATATGCTTCATCACATCCACAATTTGATTTACATGGAGTAGAAGAGGCAATGGAATTTGTTACAAGTCATCCAGGAGCAATTGCTAAAATGAATGAAGGAATGGTAGAGTCTGTTCAAATAGGAGAAAACTTACAAGCTTTATCATTAAAGTCAATAGAAGCAATAAACTCATTACCTAGTGATTTAAGAACAACTTTATTTGCCGATGGAGCAGCAGCCGTTGCTCTAGCGTACAATGTATCAAAAGATATGAATAAAAATGCAGAATCCGGTAAATACGGAAATTCAGTAACAGATATGGTATCTGAATACATTGCAAATAAAGAAAGCACTAATACTGAAACAAATACATCCTCAAAAAGTAAGTAATATTAAGAGTTCATATTGAACTCTTTTTCTATATCAATTGACAAAGACTCAAAAAAAGGATAGAATAAAAACAGATTTAGGAGGAAAAAAACATGACAAATGAAAAATATTTAGTTGTTAATGGTGGAAGTTCATCATTAAAATTTTCTTTATATGTAATGCCAGAAGAAAAAGAATTAATTAATGGTTATATAGAGAAAATAGGAGCACCAGATTGTTTCTGGACTTTAAAAATAAATGGAGAAAAAATTAGACATGAAAAAGCTTTAAAAAATCATAGCGAAGCTGTAGAAGTAATGATGCAAGAACTTCTTGATAATAAAATTATTGAAGATGTTAGTGAAATAAAAGGAGTAGGACATAGAGTTGTACATGCAGGAGAATATTATTCTGATTCAGTAGTAATTGACGATGAAGTACTAAGCCGTGTAACAGAACTAACAAAATTAGTTCCAATTCATCATCCTGGAGAAATTGCTGGTATAAAAGCTATGCAAGAAGCTATGCCAGGAGTAGTTAACGTTGCTGTATTCGATACTGCATTCCATCAAACTATGCCAAAAGATATTTATATGTATGCAGTACCAATGTCTTGGTATAAAGAATTAGGTGTTAGAAAATATGGTTTTCATGGAACAAGTCATAAATATATCACTGAAACAATGCAAGAAAAATTAAATAAAAAAGATGTAAATTTAATCATCTGCCATATTGGATCAGGAGCATCAATTTCTTGTATAAAGGATGGAAAATGCTTAGATACTACCATGGGTCTAACTCCATTAGATGGATTAATGATGGGAACAAGATCAGGTTCAATTGATCCATCAATAGTTGAATACGTATGTAAAGAAACTAAAAAGACAGTAGAAGAAGTAACAAACGAATTAAATAAAAAATCAGGTTTACTTGGAATTTGCGGTAAAAATGACTTCCGTGATGTTCAAGAACTAGCTGAAGCTGGTAATGAAGATGCTAAATTAGCTCTAGACATGGTTGTAAACTCAATCGTTAAATATATAGCTCAATTCTATTTTGAATTAAATGCTGAAGTAGACGCCATCGTATTTACAGCTGGTGCTGGAGAAAATGATATTAAATTACGTCATGATATAATGAAAAAACTAGAAAAACCAATGAATATAGTTTTAGATGAAGAAGCAAATAATAACATTGCTAAATACAAAGATCAAAAATCAGGAGTAATCACAACAGCAGATTCTAAAATTACTGCTTATGTAGAGCCAACTGATGAAGAAATAGTAATTGTACGTGATACTTATCGTTTAGCTAATAAATAATTAAGACAATAGAAAGGTAAATGTCTATTAAAGACATTTATCTTTTTCTTTGCACTAAATAAAATTGACCAGAAAAAATAAAAGGTGATATACTTAAAATGCAAAAATAAATTTGTAATTTTAAATTGGTTTGGTGATATGATGAAACATGTATTTATAATAAATCCCATTTCTGGAAAAGGAAAAACTTTAAAAGCAGCGGAAAATATTGAAAAAGTATGTCAAAAAGAAAACTTAGACTATGAAATAAATTATACTAACTATCCAGGTGAAGCTACCAAAATAGCTAAAAAGTATCGTTTCTCTAAAAATATAATTTATAGTGTAGGTGGAGATGGAACTTTAAATGAAGTCTTAAATGGAATAGTAGGCACGAAGAATATGCTAGCTGTAATCCCATCAGGTTCCGGTAATGACTTTTATAAAACATTATCTAAAATAGATGATGAATTACCTAATATTGACATTGGCAAAATTAACGATAAATATTTTATAAATATCGTTAGTATCGGAATAGATGCCGAAGTAGCGAATAATGT
This sequence comes from Acidaminococcus fermentans, assembly GCA_963660495.1. Taxonomy (GTDB): domain Bacteria; phylum Bacillota_I; class Bacilli_A; order RF39; family UBA660; genus CAG-877. The sequence goes on along the minus strand of CAVKYO010000013.1, from coordinate 2,958 downwards.
CTCCCTTATGAAAAAGAAAAATATTCCTACTTCTCAAATATATAATGCCAGTCTTATTTATACATTTTTCAAATACAAATATAAAAATATAGAAATGTCCATAGATGAAAGTGAAACCAAAAAAGGTAAATGTACCATTCTTACTATTTGTAATGGTCAAGTTTATGGAGGAGGATATAAAATCGCTCCAAGTGCCAAGCTTACAGACGGTTACTTTGATGTTTACTATGTAGAAAAAGTAAGTAAGTCAAGTATCCCGTCCTTAATCGGACTATTAAAAAAAGGGCTACATGAAAAACATAAAAAAGTACATAAAAGTCAAGCTACAAAAATTAAATTTAAATGTGATAAAAAACTAGTCTGTAATATTGATGGAGAAATAATTAAAGATGATAAATTTAGTATAAAAATAATTCCTCATTCCCTAACAATATATAATAATAAAGAATTAATAAATAAATTTTTAAAAGGATAAAACTATTATGAAAAATAGATTAGATAAGGAATTAGTAAATAGAAATCTTGCTCCATCAAGATCAAAGTCTCAAGAATTAATTACATCAAACCTAGTAAAAGTAGGCGATAAGATTATTTCAAAATCAAACTACCAAGTAACTGAAACTGACATTATCACAATACTTGAAAATGATAAATTAAAATACGTTTCCCGTGGCGGATTAAAATTAGAAAAAGCTATTAATAGTTTTAATATTGACTTTAAAGATTTAATAGTAATGGACATAGGCTCAAGTACAGGAGGATTTTGTGATTGTGCCTTAAAACACGGAGCTAAAAAAGTTATTGCGATAGATGTAGGTACTAATCTTTTACATGAATCATTAAGAAATAATGAAAAGATAGATTTACATGAACAAACCAATTTCAAAGAATTATCTCATGAATATTTTGACAAAATAAATATTATTACTTGTGATGTTTCATTTATATCATTAAAACAAATAGTAACAAAAATAGCCCAAGAAAATATAAAAATAGAGGCAATATGTCTTATAAAACCTCAATTTGAAGCTGGTAGAAAAATAGCTAGTAAATATAAAGGAATAATTCTAAATAAAGAAATACATAAAACTATTATCAATGATATGATAAATTACCTAAATAGTTTGAATTTCTTTGTTAAAGGATTAACTTCTTCACCTATAACTGGTGGTGATGGCAATATTGAATATTTAGTTTATATATCTAATAAGGTTAATAAAAACATAAAAGTCAATATAAATGAATTAGTATCTACTACATTTAAAAATATTAAAAGATAAAATGTCAATCAAAAAGGAAAAAATAGGAAAAAGCCAAATTCGATTGACTATTTTTTTCTTTATGGTATACTTGAGGTAGAATAGAAAGCCTATTCAAATATTGTAAAGGAGAGAAAAAATGAAGAAGAAATTATTATTTGCTATTGCAGCATGTGCATTTTTCTTACCAGCAACAGTTTTTGCAGCTAAAGCACCTGAATATGTTGAAGAAAAAGGTCATGTTTATGCCAATGGTACTCCAGTAACTATTGAAGCAAGAACTGATGGTCAAGAAGGCGCACTAATTAAATGGGATGGTGGAGAAGTACTTGTACCAGCTGCTACTTCAGTATTTGCTGGCTCACACAATTCAGATGAAGTAATTGAAACTGCTTCAATTACAATGAATGGTGGAACTGTTAAAAACATCTTTGGTGGTGGATTACACAAGAGTATTGTAAAAAAGGCTACTATAGTAATGAACAACGGTACTGTTACTGGTAGTGTTATGGCTGGTGGAGCTCATCACTTCAAACAAACTGGTGATGGAGATTTCATCGATTCTAGTGTTGCAGACTCAAAAGACAGAACAAAAGCTATCACAATAGTAGATGAAGCTACCGTTACAATCAATGGAGGAACTGTTAAATACGCTGTATGGGGTGGCGGAGAAAGCTACTCATATACTGGAAAATCAACAGTAACTATCAATGATGGAAAATTCTATTATGTTATAGCAGGTGGATCTAATGGTTATACAGGAGATGCATCACTTGACATTAATGGTGGAGAAATTGAAATAGTGCAAGGTGTTAACCGTGGAGAAATGGATACTATAACTACAACAATCGTTGGTGGAAAAGTTAATAAACTTTACGCTGGAGGAGAACCAGATAGTGGTGTTACTGGTGTAGTCAATGAAAAAATCGATTTAAAAGTTGTTGATGGAGAAATTAATACAATTAGTGCAGGTACATCAGGTGGACTAAATTCACCAGCAACAGACTTAGTAGAATCTGAAATCAATGCTAAATTCGAAGACAAAATCGGACAAGATTTTGATGAAGATGCTACTACAGTTACTGTAAGCCTTATACTAATTGCTGAAAATGAAAGAGAAACAATTCAAGTTCCAAAAGAAACAGTGTTTACTGCAGAAGAATTAGAAGCTATGATTGATGAAATCAATAATGAATTAGCTGCTGATAACTTAGAATTAGTAGGATTCTATTTAGATGAAGAATTAACTCAAGAATTCGATTTCAGTACTCCAATTGATCAAGATATGGAATTATACATGAAATTGAAAGATATAACACCAGAAAAAAGAGTAGAAAACCCAGAAACTTCTGATGTTAACATATTCTTAATTTTATCATTAGTAGCTGTTGGAGCTTTTGGTACAACATTAGTTCTTAAAAACAGATTATCATAAGATAAATAAAGTTTATAAATAAGTGCTCTTCTTTGAGTACTTATTTTTTTCTTGTTTATAAGGAATTTTCTCCTTATAAAGAACAGAAAAGAAGTGGACATTTGTCCACTTCAAAAACAATTCATATAATATGAATTTTAAATTAAAATAAATAATTATTTTTTGTATTTATGGTGGTAACCTCTTTTTGATTTATAGTCTGTTGGAACACACTTATTATGTTGACATTTTGGGCAAATTGTATATGGTGGAGTAGAAATTGGT
>CAVKYO010000012.1:0-19175 GCA_963660495.1 Acidaminococcus fermentans | reverse complement strand
ATAGTACAACACGCAAAAAAGGGCTTTTGCCCTTTTTTTATAATGGTTTGCGGAGCTTTGCTGCAAAACTAAAGATTACAATACAAATGTTTGCTTGTCAATGGCACAATTATAAAAATTTGAAAAGTAAAAAGCAAATTTCTTATAAATAAAAAAAGAGCCTTAAGCTCTTGATACATATTTTCCATCTGCAGTTGAAACAATAATAACTTCGCCTTCTTCAATGAATAAAGGAACACGAACCATTAATCCAGTTTCACACTCAGCATCTTTTAAAGCATTGTTAGTAGTATTACCCTTAACAGCAGCTTCAGTATGAGTTATCTTTAATTCTACCTTATCTGGTAAATCAATACCTAATACTTCACCTTCATATGTAGTAATATATACTTCTAAGTTTTCTTTTAAAAACTTAGCTCCATCTCCAATAATACTTTTATCAAGTTCTAATTGTTCATAAGTATCCATATTCATGAAATAATAAACATCACCCATGGTATATAGATATTGCATTAAAGTCTTTTCAATTCTAGCAGTCGCAACTTTAACACCAGCATTAAAAGTCTTTTCGAAGATAGCTCCAGTTCTTAAATTCTTTAATTTAGCTTTTACTATTGCTGCACCTTTACCAGGTTTAACATGTTGAGTCTCCATAACAACAAAGATAGCTCCATCTACTTCAATAGTAATACCATTTTTTAAATCATTAGTACTAATCATGAAAAAACACCTCCTATCTCACTTCTTTGAATCATAATATTTTATTTTCTGGTAAACTTTACCTCTTTTTCTTAAACTCCTTCTGGAATCTTCAGTAAAAAAATTACTAACAAAAGAATTATTTCCATCCAAAACGCTAGTAACTTTAGATTGACGTTCAATCAATTTATCAATATTTTCTGGTATTTTAAAATTTCTAATCATAATTTTTCCTTAACAAAACAAAACGAAATAAAATTAATTATTTCTTTTCCTTATGTACAGTATGTTTTTTACATCTAGGACAGTATCTATTTAATTCAAGACGGTCTGTTTTCTTAACATTTCTCTCAACTCTATAATTTTCTTCTTTACATTCAGTACAAAAAAGAGTTTTATATTGTCTATTTCCTGCTTTAGCCATGTCTATCCCTCCTTACGTCTATAGGTATTATACCAAACTTTTTATAAATTGCAAAAGATTTTTGCTTATTTTTAACAAAAACTATATCCCATACATATCATAATATTTATCAGTAACAGCTCTAGTAAGTCTATAATTAACTAAACTAGTAAATTCACTTCCAGAATTAGTATGTGAAGAATTAGGAGAAGTAACTAAAAATGCTACTTTAGGATTGTTATATGGCGCATAACCTATAAATGATGATGTAATAGTCTCAGTATCAATAATACCATCATTATTAGTATCTATAAAACTTTGTGAAGTACCGGTTTTACCAGCAGCATCCATCCTATCATTTACATATCCTCTACCATAACCTCCCGACATATGCATAACAGCATAAAATCCTTCTTGTACTCTTTTCAAGTTCTCACTTTTAACTTCTACTTTATTTAAAACTTTAGGCTCAAAAGTATACATAACATCTCCTAAAGTATCTTTATCAGTAGCTTTTCTAACTTCTTTTAATAAATGAGGTTGCAATCTATTTCCACCATTCGCAATAGTAGATACATACTGAGCTAATTGTATAGGAGTATACGTTTCATATTGTCCCATAACAAAATCAAGTAAATTACCAGCAGCTTTATCTAAAGAAGTATAACCAGCACTTTCAACTGGTAAATCTATTTCCGTTTTAACTCCAAGTCCAAATGCATGATACATATTACGATAAGTATCAAAAGCCTTCTGATTAAAATTAAGTTTCATATCTCTATAATATTCTTGTCCATTAACTCTAATAGCTGTCTTAAACTGATAAACATTACTACTCTTAGCCATAGCAGTTAAATCATCAATTACACCTAAGTCATTAACAGATGAACATTTTTCAGGAGTACCAGCTATTTTAATACATTCATCTAACATCTTTTCTCCAAACTTAATAGCACCTGTTTCATACCCTACTAACATAGATGCACCCTTAACAACAGAACCAGGTGTAATTGGCGATATTAAAATACTATTAACATTATCAATAATCTTATCTCCAACAATTTTCCTAGAAGCCATTGCTAAAATCTCACCAGTGTTAGGATCAGTAACAATAACAGAAGAATGATCATAATACTCAGTATTAGCTTCACTCTTAGCCTTAACAATTGCCTCATCTATTAACTTATCTATTTCCATCTGTAAATTAATATCTATAGATAAAACAATATCATTACCTCTCATTCCTTCTTTAACAAGTCTTAATTCATGAGAATTAATCTTCTCATATATACTCTTTTCTCCCTTTAAATAACTCTCATATTGCTTTTCTAAATAACTAAGACCAACTCTATCATTTAAAGAATAACCAAGACTCAAATAATAATTCTTATCTTCACTAGGAATACCTTGACTACTACTAGAAACAGTACCTAAAATAGTCCTTAATGTATCACCATATGGATATACTCTTTCCCAATCAACTCTAGTATCAAACCCATCTAATTTATCATTATTTTCAGAAATATAAGCAAACTCCTCATCACTAGCATCATTTCTAATAATCTTCTCTTCATATGTATAACCTTTATTCATTAAATAATATAAATAAGCAGTCTTTAAATCATCATCAGTAAAAACATTAAGCTCATCCAAACTAATTCTTTCTATTTTTAACTCTTCTATATCTTTATTAGTAAGTTTTCTTTGTTTTACTTTTTCATATTCACTACTTTTAATCTTCTTTTTACATTTCTCCGGATACTTAGCTAAATAAAATTCTTTTTTAGCTCTTAATGTAAGCTTAGAAAGATCTAAATCCAAATGAGATGAAACAGTATAAGCTACATCTATCATTTCTTCATTAGTAGTACCTTTTTCTTTTTTATATACAATAGTATTAATAGCTTTATTATCTACTATAACATTATAATTACGATCAAGTATTCTTCCTCTAGGAGCACTATTTAAAGTAACATTTTTGCTAGTTAAAGAAAGTAACTTATCATTATATTTATCTTTATCAACAATCATTACCATAAATAACTTAATAAATATAACAGAAAAAAGACTAATCAAAGCAATTAGTATAACTAAGACTCTTTTATTAATAATTTTCTCATAATTAATTTTCTTTTTTCTTTTATTCATAAAATTCTCCTCAACACTAGTTTACCACATATTTAAAATCTTATTTCATATATTTTTATGAGGTGATACTATTTATAAGGAAATAATTAAAAAATATATAAATATTTTAACTAAAGAAGACATTAAAAGATATGCATTAAAAGAAAATATAGAAGTAACAAATGAAGAAATAACTATTATTTATAATTTTATAAAAACAAACTACCAAGAAATTCTAAATAATAATGAAAATTCTTTTTATTTACTAAAACAAAAGTTAAAGCCAGAATTATACAATACTATAATATCTATCTATAACAAATATAAGACTAAGTACTTAACCTAGTCTTATGTTTTTATTTTTTAGTATTATTAGTATCTACTACCGACGGTTTAGAATCGGTACTAAACATAGCACCTAATTCATCATCAAAAGAAAAGTCGAAATCACCTAAATCATCAAAATGATTATTAGAACTAGTAGTATTACTAGCCATACTTCTTTTAAAATTACTAATTACTTCAGGAGTAAGCTTCTTTACTTGATTATAAGTATCTCTAGTAAAATATGATACTTGTTTAGAAACATCTTCTATTCCTTTTTTATCCAATGGTGAATAAGAAGAAATTGAAAGTAACAGACGAATATTATCAAAATTATGAAGTATTCTACTAAAATTTTCCTGTTTTGAAATAGCACTATGATCATTAATATATTCCCCTGTATGTAATTCTATAGAAGGATCTTCATCTTTATATTCGTGTCTTTTTTTAAATTCTGGATTTGGAACAAATTCTTCTAAATCACGATCATAATATCCAAGAAAATATTCACTAGGAATACTATAATGTCCATTTTCTTCTCTTTTAAATAATGGATTAAACTCTCTTTGATTAATACCCATAATAAGTATTTGATGTGCATCTCTATGTGGCCAATGATTAAAGTTATCTAGTGATTCATTAGTTTGTGATAACGGTAAAAAATGGGAAGGAATACTATTATAGTAACAATACATTTTACCGGTCTCTAATATTTCCTTAGCATCTCCACCATGTCCATATAAAAGCAAATCTTCATCATCAAATAAACTCATTATTTGTTCTCTTACCTTTTCAGGCAAACAAGTAATATTTTCTCTTGTTTTTTCAGGTAACTCCATTATTTTAGATTTAGGATTTAAAAGAACTTCATTTAAAGTTTCCATCATTTCATTAACTTTATCTTCACTATATTCATCAATTGAAACGCCAGCAAACACTGAAGAAGGAAACTTTTCTTCTAACAGTTCACTAAATTTACTATCATCATAATAATACGATACAATAGAACTAATATTAAACACCTCTAATCTTATCAATTAAATCACTATCAAATTTCTTATTCTTAATCATTTCAATTTCATATTTATATGGAGCAAACTCTTTATCTACATAAGGTGTCTCTAATATCTTAGGAATATTTTCTAATCTTTCATTATAAATAACGCCAAGTAAAGTATCAAAACCTATCTTACCAAATCCTATATTTTCATGTCTATCTTTATGACTACCTAATTCATTTTTACTATCATTTACATGTACACAATGAATAAAATCTATTCCAATAATCTTATCAAAATCATCTAAGAATTTATTAAAATCACTAAGATCATATCCTGCATCACTTAAATGACATGTATCTAAACATACACCAATATGTTCTTTATCATTAACCAAGTCAATTATTCTTTTAATCTCTTCTAACTTAGAACCAACTTCACTACCCTTTCCAGCCATAGTCTCTAAAAGAATTCTAACATCAACCTCTCCAAGTATCATATTAAGGCCTCTCGCAATATTTTCTATTCCTTTATCAATTCCAAGTCCCACATGACTACCAGGATGTAATACAACATTCTTTATGCCTAATTGACTACATCTTTTTAATTCTTCTTTTAAAAACTGTACTGCAAAATTAAACTTAACTTCATCATCATTAGCTAAATTAACAATATAAGGAGCATGAACTATTACTTTAGAATAATCAATTTCCATCTCTTTCATTTTATTAATAGCTTCAAGTGTCAAAGCATCATTAATTGGATAACGACTAGTATTCTGAGGAGCACCAGTATAAAACATAAAAGTATTTGAACCATATCCTAAAGCTTCATTTAAACTTCCAAGTAATTGACTATCCTTCTTAAAACCAACATGACTACCAATTATTAACATAAAACCATCTCCAATACAAGTATATCAAAAATCAAAGACAAAAAAAAGACTTAAGGTATCTCTCTTAAGTCTTAACTATATATTTAATTCAAATTAGCTTTCTACACATGTATAAGCACCAGCAGGAATTATACCGTTTTCATAACCAAAACCTGAAGTTTTAACTTGACCACGTGTTAATGAAGAAGATTCTACATCGTCTGCAACGCCATGTATACCATCTGATAATCGAATATAGAATTTAGTAGTTCTCTTATCACCATCAACATCAACAGCAACTTTAACATAACCAACTACATCACGATTACCCCAAGATGACTTACCACCTTGATCAAGCAAAGTTGGAGGAGTTACAGCAGTAGTAGTAAAAGTTCCAGAATCATTTACTTCATAACCTCTAGTATTAATTTCAACATAATATGTACCTTTATCAGTTGCTGAAGAAACCAAAGCCTCAGCAGTACATGTTAAACCATCTGCCGACCATAAAGTCTTAGTAGCATCAGCATAAGACTTAGCTATGTCCATGAATGTATCCTTTCTTGAATTTTCAATTGTTCTTGAAACAGCTGGAATAGCAACCATCATTAAGATACCCATGATTACGATAACAGCTAAAAGTTCGATCAATGTAAAACCATTTTCATTAATCTTTTTCATTTAATTATTCACTCTCTCTTTCTATTTTGTTTACAATCTAATAATAGCATATCAGTTTTTAAAATTCAACTGCTTTTTTTTACTTTTACAAAATTTTACGACATTTATTTTACTCAGTATATACAGCAACAAAATTACATGTAAAACTAGAATCAAATTTTTTTACATAATTCAAAGTATTACTAGCAGATAATTTTGTCAAATCACCAGAACTGAAGTTTTCAACACAATTAACAGAAGCTCCTTCTTCATTTAATTTAGAAGATAATGTTAATGGAACCCCACGATAATTAGTATCTTTAAATTTTTCAACTATTTGAACATAATACTCTAATTTTGTACCATTTTTCTTTACAACAACAAAAGAATTTTCCTTATCATATTCACCACCGTAAGGTGGATCTTCAAACTCAGCATTATCTAAATAAAATAAACTTAACGCTATACACTGTCCATCACTACTTGGCTTCGTTATATCCTTAGTACCACCTCTAATTACATAGTCAGCTAAAGTCGCTAACTTTTTAGCATCTTCTATATAAGTATTAGCTCTATTTTTATAAATAATACCTGTAACATTAGGAACAGCAACTACCATAATAATACCAAGTATAACTATCGTAGCCAGTAACTCAATCAAAGTAAAACCTTTCTTATTTTTTAACACTTCATATCACCTACCTTTAACTAATTATACCAAAAAATAAAAATAATTAAAAATTTATTTACACTCTTTAAACACCTTATACATACAAATTAAGCTTCCACACAAGTAACTACATTAGCAACATTAGGTAAATTAATATATTTAACATTAGAAGATAAATTACCTCTAACTAATTTGCTTGACTCAATACCTAATTTTTTTGATATAGGAACATAATCATCAATAACACCATGTATTCCATCAGATAAAGCTACATAATATTTCGTATATCTTTTACCAGCTTCAACCTGAATAGCATCAGATGCAGTACAAGAAACAGGAGAATTATATCCCCAAGCATGAACACAAACTTTTCCTTTTTCCATACAAATGCCAGCTCTTCTACCATATTCCTCACTTACAGTATCACACCAAGTAGAACCGGTTTTTACAGAAACTCTAACATAACCAGTAACATCTCTATTTCCCCAAGAAGATTTACCTCCAGACTCTAAAATTGTTGGTACAGTAACACCTTCATCAGTAAATTCACCTCTACCATTAACTTTCTTACCTCTAGTATTTATTTCAATATAATAGTCGCCATCATCAACCGCTGAAGGAGCTCGTCCTTCCGTTCCACAACTAAATGAATCAGACATCCAAAGCTCTTTTACAGAATTAGCATAAGTTTTAGCAATATCAATAAAAGTATCCTTTCTTGAATTTTCAATAGTTCTAGAAACAGCAGGTATAGCAACCATCAATAAAATACCCATAATTACAATAACAGCCAACAACTCAATCAAAGTAAAGCCGCTCTTATCTTTAAACACTTTTTAACTCACCTACCTTTAACTAATTATACCAAAGAATAAAAATAATCAAATACTATTTTACAATCTTTTTCATATTTTCAATCTCATTTAACGTAGTAACAGTGTAAAGTTCCTCATCAAACAAATAACCATATCTAAATAAACTAAAGCCATTATACTGATTTAAATTCCTACTTAAAAGTATTTCCTTCATAATAATATCACTATTATTTTGCCATTCTAATTTACCAGTTTTAGCGTAATTATCAACTAAACCAACTTTATAAAAAGCTAAAGCAATATATAAATCAATATCCTCATTCTTAATTAAATCATTCCATTCCTTAACAGTCCTTAAAAAAGGTCTAGTCTCATTAAAAAAACCATAATATACTTGTGGCATTATAAAATCAACATATTTATCACTATTAAGCCAAGTCCTAACATCAGCAAAGACCTTATTATAATTATTTTCAATATTACCATCTGGAGAAATACCAAATAATACCTTATTATCTTCACAAACTTTATGTACCTTCTCTACCATTTTATTAATAATCATTAATCTATACTCATTAAAAGTTATCTCCTTATTACCTTTTAAATACTCCTCATACTGTACTCTAGACACCTCTAAATTAGGATAAAAATAATCATCAAATAATAAACCATCAACATCATACTTAGTAACAATTTCTCTAACACAAGAAACAATCAACTCAGATACTTCTTCCTTAGCTGGATTATAATAAATACCATTGTTTACATATAAAACATCAGTACCAATGTATTTAAAAGCCGGACTTTTATCCGTAATACTAGAAACATCATTATTACTTCTAACTCGATAAGGATTAATCCAAGCATAAACCTCTATATTTCTTTTATGAGCCTCTTCAATAAAATAATCAAGTACTGAAAAACCCGGACTAATTCCTTCAGATACGCTAATAACACTACTCCATGGATATATATTAGACTCATATATAGCATCAGAAAAACTAACAACCTGTAAAATAATCATATTAAAATTCAAATTACAAATATTATCAAGTAACCTAATAATATTACTCTTACAAATACTAATATCACTATTCCTTACATACTTACCTAAATCAATATAACTAATAAATACTCCCTTTTTCTCATTATTACTACTAATCTTTCTAATACTATTATCCTTATTATTAAAAATACCAAAACAAATTAATACAAATAAAAAAATTATTATAATTACTTTTCTCATATTATCACCAAGAATAATATAATAAAAATAATCTAAATAATTTGTCATTTTATATTTTCATTCCTAATTAAAAATAAACTTTTACCTCTATAAAAACCATAAAATATATCTTCAAGTAAATAACCTTCTTTACTTAAATTATCTTCTAACCAAGCTCTACTTTTATTTATTTGTATTAATACATCATCTTGTATTTTACCATCTATAATTACTGGTAAAGGATAAGTATGATTTTTATCATCAGATGTTTTAAATACTGATAACTTACCAGATGTCTCTAAAATAGCGTAATCAACTTCTTCTATAGACTTAATAGATTTAGCTCTAAGTTGTGTTAATAAATCATCTAAATTATATCTTTGTTTTAACATCTCTTCAAAATTAATTTTACCTCTATTAATAATAACTGAAACTTTACCATCAATTACTTCTCTAACTTTTTCATTATTTAAAGATATTTTAGAAGAAATAATTTGTAAAATTACTAATACAAAAATTGGTATTATTGATAATAACATATTATCTTTATAATTTTCTATTGAAATAGCTGCTAGTTCCGCTATAAAAATAGAAACTATAAAATCCATTATTGATAATTCTCCTAATTCTCTTTTGCCCATGATTCTATATACTACTGTTATTAATATATAAAAGAACAAACTTTTACCAAGAACTAATAGATATTTCATAACTAATCACCTAATAATATCATTAACTAATTACAAATATTTATGTAAAAAAAAGAACATTTTTATGCTCTTTTAATACATTCAAATGTTCTTTTTCTTGTTATCATATCATTAGATTTTACATCTTGTATTTTCTTAGTATCATCTAAAGGTTGTCCTGCAAATGACTCAAATAAACTTTCTGCAGAATATCCAGTAGAATATAATAAACTAACATCATTTATATAACTTAATTTTTCTTCTTTAGTCTTTAACTCACTAGACATAGAAATTGCTTTATTTAAAATTCCTATATAAAACGCTTCTAAATCCTCAGGTCCTTGATGCCATACAGTATCATTCTTATCTAAATATTTCTTTTCTTCACCTATTTTAAATTTAACAGCAGCTTCTAATATACCTATTCCAGCAACACCATTATTAACTACTTCATTTAATACATAAGCTTTACCAGTACATACTTCTAAAGCTGTTTCTTCTTCTAATTCTTCATCAGTTATATCTTTAGAGTAAAATAAAGTTAAACAAGGTAAAACTGTATCTAAATAATTATTAGCTAAATCTAAAAAGTCATCATCTGTAGATACACCTAATTTAATAGGATTTTTAGTAGTTAATTCATCCCATTTTATATAACGTTCATTCTGTACTTCTTCACTTAAAAAACTAAAACACTTATTAGGATCAATAGAATTAGTAACAGTTAAACTTTCAAGTAACGCCTCACCCGTAACACCAGAAATATAATAAGCCTTAGCTCTTGCTCTAAGTTCTGTTACTTTATTAATTACCTCTATCTCATATGGTGCAACACCAGGTAATAATAAATCTAAATAACTAGATAATACTTTTACATAAAAATCATCCATTTCTTGATTAAAGACAAATGTTTTATCAGGATTCTTAGGATAACTCTTATCTAATATTAACTTGTATTTAACCATAGTATTAAATACATCTTTCTCAGTTCCTTTTTCCAAGTCAAAACTATCAATAGTATTATGAGCTGCTTTAATTAATCTTGAAAGTGCTAATGAATTATCTTTATTCTTAGTCTTATAAGAACTACTAAGTAAATATTCACACACTCTATCAGCATATAAATAAGCCAACTCTTTAAAATCTAATGCTCTTTCTTTATTTTTTTCCATAGTATATCAACACTCCCCAATTAGTACTGCAAATTATACCATAAAATAGTAAAAATGTCAAATTTGACACATAGAAACACTATCGTAATCATAAGTTTTAATGAGGTGTTACATGACTTATATAAAGAAATATGGAAAACGATTACTATTTACAATGATATCTATATTACTATCATTACTAGCTATAACATTACTATATTATTTTAATATCATAGGTCAAAATACTAACAAAGTATTAAAAATAATAACTATAATAATAAATATATTTATAAGTAGTTTCATACTAGGTAAAAATACCCAAAAAAAAGGCTATCTAGAAGGAATTAAACTATCACTAATAATAATACCCTTATTTATAATAATAGCCATAATAACCTCATCAAAATTAGAAATAAAAGCCATATTATATTACATAATAATTACAATAACATCAGTACTTGGAAGTATGATAGGTATAAACAAGAAAAAAGAGTAACAAAACTCTTTTTCTATACTTTATTATTTTTAGTAATAACTTTAGAAGTATCAATAACTCCCTCACTAATTCTAAAATATTGATCATAAAATTTACTTTTCATACTCGAAGTAGTATATAATACTTCACCAGTTTTTAAAACTAAAACATTCGGATTAACAGAAACATATTCATTATAAGATGTATTATAATCATTTCTCTTAACATTTAAATAGCCCAGTCTAACTAAAACACTTTTCCCTACATCTTCATGTATCAATATACTACGTTCATCACTATCATCCATTATTTTATAAATATTTAAGTATAATGGAGAATAATTATCATTAGACTCTTCATTTAAAAATATAAGTGCTAACTCTGCATTATCTGAAATATCACTTCCATACATATTTTTATATAATTTAAAAAGTCTTTCTCTAATAAATTTATATTGTTCTGAATCTTTACTATTACTAGGAGAATTACGAAGTTCTGTAACTAAACTTATCATTTCTTCATCCGAAAGATTATCTCTAAGTATTTCAAGTAAATTACTATCATCTCCACCAAAGACTAATTTATATATTGGCTCTGGTCCTACTATACTAATTAGTAATTTTAAATTATCTACTGCATCTGGATATGACTGACTATCTAAATTATAAAATTCTTTTGTCATAAGTGTCGCAACAGCTTCATTTAAATATGAATAATAATTTCCATCTGCTTGTAATAAATGTATAAATTCATGTACTAAAGTAGAACTTCTTGAATCTTCACGTACGTGCAAAACATTAGGTTCAAAAATAGAATAATACCCATAGTTTTGTGCTTCTCTTTCTCCTTCATCACTAGTATATACTTTTAGTTTAATGTCATTAAATTTAAAATTAGCAGTATATTCCATTGGTGTATTTTTATAATATTTAAATACTAGTTTTAACAGTTCTTCATTTCCTAATAATTGTTTATCTACTGCATCAAATTCACTTTCATTAATTTCATCAATTGCTTCCATATAATTCATTGGTCCTATTGTATACATATTATATAAGTCTTCCCCTGAATATACATTTAGTACAATTAATTCTTCACTAACACCATATTTTTCACTAAAATGAAACACATCTAAACTACCAAGTATAATAGTTATTGATAAAGCTGTTATTTCAAAAGCTCTAACTACTTTTTTTATTTTCTTATTTTTTCTTTTTTCTAAATCACTTGCTAAATACATAGTAACATCTCTACCATTAGTTCTAAAAAACATTTCATAGTCTTCTTTTTCTTCTTTAATAAAATGTTTAAAACCAGTTTCTTTATCATAATAGATACTATATCCATCTGAATCTGTTAAATAAATACAATTAGAATTAAAACGTAATTTATTAAGTACAGTAATTATATATTTATTATCCGATTTAAAGAATCCATCTTTTGAAACATGAAAAGCACCAAGTTTCTCATCTATAACTTTTAATAATTCATAACTATTATCACTATTTCTAATTATTCCATCTAGCATTAAAAACCTCCTGTATAAATACAACTATTATTATACAACTTTAGCGTATTGTTTAACAGGTGCCTCTATCATAACAACAGTAGTAGAAGGTAATTCTTTATCACCAAGTATATATCTAAATGTTGAACAAACATCATACCCTAAAGAAAATATTTCTATTGCCTTTTCTTTATATGCAACACGTAAATCTAATTGTCCATCATTTGTATTATCTACTGGAACTATTACATTGATATATCTATTTAATAAACTTACATAGAATTCATCATCTAAAGATACTAAAGGTTCTATATCTAAAACATTCTTAAATATATCACTGTCTTTCATTCCCGCTCTTACTTTAGATTTAACCAAGTCTTTAACTCTCTTATTCTCACCAAAGGATATATTTTTAGGCCCTTTATGTTCTGGTAATGGAAAAGCACCATCTATATAATCATTAATAATTCTACTCATAGAATCTTTACTTTTTTCTATTTTCATACAATTCCCTCCTTTAGAGACAAAGCTTCATAATTATATCACACTAGAAATTATATGTAAAGGAAAAAAAACTAGTACATAATATAACCTAAATAATTATATAAAGTTATATAATAGATTTTTGTCGATTTATTACGCCATAGAGTAATTTTTGATGAGTTTTGATTATTACAATAAAAACAAAAAGACCAATATGCATAAAACACATTATTGGCCAAAAATAATTATTACTTTTTTTACTCATCAACTTTTTTAAACACATACTATCATAAAGTTAAATTATCAATATATTCAGCAAAATAAATTGGAATATTAATAATTTTACCATTTCTATTTAAATTATTTAATGAGAACCTAATAGATACCTCATTATCATTATTAGAATTATACTTGGTTAAACTATTATGATTTGTACTTTTATCAGATTTAACTTCTATCGGAATTATTTTATTTTTTCTTTGTATCACAAAATCAATTTCACTTCTGTCAAAAGTATAATAATTAGGAGCTTCATCCAACAAATATTTTAATATATTAGCAATATAATTTTCTGTAAAAGCACCCTTGAATTCTTCTAAAAGCTTATTGCCTTCAAGTATAATACTGCTATCTAAATTAGACATTCTTCTAAGAAGACCAACATCGTTCATATAAATTTTATAAGCCGACAAATCATTATAAGCTTTCAACGGAAATGCACATTTAGAAATTAAATAACATTTTGAAATCAAATCAGCATCATTTAACCAGTTTAAAGCAGATTCATATTCTCTTGCCCTTGCTCCTTCTTTTATTACTTGATAAACAAATTTTTTATTTTCTCTAGCTAATTGTGAAGGAATACCATTCCAAATCAAAGATATTTTATTAGCATCGCTCGCATCTACGTGTTTAGAAAAATCACTTTCATATGAATCTAAAATATTTTTTTGAATTTTATTAACTTTTTCTATATCCTTATCATTAACCCAGCTATGCACCACTTCTGGCATTCCACCAATGATATAATATATTTTTAACTTTTCTATAAGCTGCGTTTCAAATATTTTTGGTATTTCTTTTACCTCTCTAGTTTGTCTCATAACATCAACTAAATTTTGAGAATTATCAGCAATTAAAAATTCACTAAATGTCATAGGATATAAATTTAAAAAATCAACTTTACCTACTGGAAAAGAAGTCTTTGATAATCTAATTCCAAGCAAATAACCGGCACATGCAACATGATACTCACCTGCCTCTTCACAAAAATATTTTAATGAATTTAAAGCATTTGGACATTCTTGTATTTCATCAAAAATAATCAACGTAGTATCAGGATTGATTTTTTTACCAGCGACAAGTGACAATTGTTCAATTATTCTTTTAGGATCTTTAGTACTTAAAAACAGTTCTGACAAACCATCATCATGATCAAAATTAAAGTATGCAACATTGTCATAATTATTATCTCCAAATTCTTTTAAAATATAAGTTTTCCCAACCTGTCTTGCACCTTTCAAAATTAAAGGTTTTCTGTTATGACTATTTTTCCATTCAATAAGTTTTTCAGTTATAAATCTCTTCATATTATCACCACCATCAATGATATTATATCACACTTTTACATAAATATTTCACTTATTTATCACACTTTTGCATACTCTTTTATCATTTTAATCACATTTTTGCAAAAAAGAGATTAAATCTCCCCATCTATCATTTTAATCTCTCTTTTAGTTATAAATTTTTTATATCTATAATTCTTAGGTAATATTGAAATAAGTATTTCTCTAGACAACTTTTCTCTTTTATAATACTCTTCAAATAAACTACCCTTTTTCTTTATAAGCACTGGTCCAAAGAAATATTCTTTCTTACTATAATGTCTTTTACCCTTTTTAAATTTAATAATTTGATAAATAAATTTCTTATCTTTAACTAATTCTTCATCATCAATATAAAAACCATTCTTTACTAAAAACTTTTTTACATCTATTTGATAATTATTAGGACTAAGTATAATAGTATCAATATTTTTTAATACTTTAATATTCTTTTTAAATATCCCTATCATATTTCTTCCACCCATACCAGAAATAATAATAGTATTAACTTCATCAGTATAAGTATCAAGTCCATCTCCTAAACGAACTTCTATACTTTCTTCTAACCCTTCTCTTTTTATATTATCTTTTGCCTGTTTTACTGGTCCTTCTGCTATATCTGAAGCTATTGCTTTAATATTTTTATTTTTTTTAACTAAATAAATATCTAAAAAAGCATGATCACAACCAATGTCTAAACAAAAGGAATTAGCATCCACTAAATCCCCTATTTTTTTTAATCTATCATTAATTTTCATTAATCTGTTAAAAAGTCCTTTAATTTTCTACTACGAGAAGGGTGTCTTAATTTACGAAGTGCTTTTGCTTCTATTTGTCTAATTCTTTCACGCGTAACACCAAATATTTGTCCAACTTCTTCTAGTGTTCTACATTGTCCATCATTAAGTCCAAAACGAAGTCTAAGTACTTTTTCTTCACGATCTGTAAGTGTTGATAAAACTCCTGATAACTCTTCTTTTAACATTTCAACTGTTGCATACTCTTCAGGTCCCATTGTTCTTTCATCTTTAATAAAGTCTCCTAAATGTGAATCATCTTCTTCACCAATTGGAGTCTCTAATGAAACTGGATCTTGAGATATTTTGTATACTTCACGAACTTTATCTATAGAAATACCTAACTTCTTAGCTATTTCTTCATCAGTAGGTTCACGATTTAACTCTTGTGTTAATTGTCTTTGTACACGAGCTAATTTATTAATTGTTTCAACCATATGTACTGGAACACGAATAGTTCTAGCTTGATCTGCTATAGCTCTAGTAATAGCTTGTCTTATCCACCAAGTAGCGTATGTTGAAAACTTATATCCTTTTGTTGGATCAAACTTATCAACGGCTTTCATTAAACCAATGTTACCTTCTTGAATTAAATCCAAAAATAACATACCACGTCCAACATATCTTTTCGCAATACTAACAACCAAACGAAGATTAGATTCAGCAAGCATTCTCTTTGCTTCCTCATCACCTTCTTCAGCTCTTTTAGCATACTCAAACTCTTCATCAGAAGTAAGTAAGTTAATACGTCCAATTTCTTTTAAATACATACGTACAGGATCATTAATCTTAACATCTTTTGATAAAGTAATATCTTCAACTACTACATCTGCAGTAATTTCTTCTCCTGATGCATCATCAGATCCATCTTCAGTAACTATATCGATATTTGCTTCAACTAAAGCATTATATAATTCATCTAAAGAATCACTATCTACATCTAATCCTTTTAATTCTTCTGCTAGTTGTTCATAAGTAATAAAACCTTGTTTCTTACCCTTCGCTAGTAATTTATTTTTTCTTTCTTCAAGTGTTTTTATTTCTCCAACCATGTCTATTCTCCCATTCTTAAATTTCTAATCTTATTAGCAATCTTAGCTTGTTCTAATGGATCTACTTCTTTTTTCATTAAATTAGTTAATCTTTTAATTTCCTGATTACTTCGATATTCTCTTATAACCTTAAAATACAAGAATAACTCTTCCTTTGTAGTCTCCTCATTATAATTGCCAGCTAAAATACTATTTAATAAAACTAAAATATCTTCTTTATCTTGAACATAAGTATAAAAATCCGCAACATTTATATTACCATATAACTTATAATAATAGATAATTTCACTTGAAAGTATACGACTCTCTTCACTAGGAAAAACTATTCTTTCCATCTCTACTTGACTAATTACCCAATCATTATTAAGCATAAAGTAAAGTATCTGTTCTACTGCTTTCTCATACTTAGTTTTCTTAACTACTTTATTTATAACCGGAACAGTCTTTTCTTTAACTGTTTCTTTAAACTCACTAAAGTCCTTAAACTTTTTTTCCAATGTATTATAACTTATATCAAACTCTTTTGCAAGTTTTTTTAACACTATTTCTATTCTTATTGTATCATTAATCTTTGTAGTTTCTTTTAAAACTGTATTTATATAATTAGCTTTTTCTTCATCACTTCTAAAATCTACATTTTTACGTAATTGTTGCATTTTAAAATCACTAAAGTTCAAAGCATTTTCTATAAGTCCTACAAATCTATCTTTACCTGATTTTAATATAAATGAATCTGGATCATCATCATTAGGAAGTACTACTACTTTTACTTCAACTCCAAGTTCTAATAAATGATCTCCTATACTAAGCATAGCGTGTACACCGGGTCCATCACCATCTAAACATAAAATTATATTATTAGAAAGTCTTTTAATTAAATTAAATTGATTATTAGTTAAAGCCGTACCCATTAAAGCAACAGTATTTTTAATACCAATAGTACTAGCCCTAATAACGTCCATAAATCCTTCCATTACTATAACGGATTTCTTAAGTCTACACTCTTCTTTCGCAATATGGTAATGGTATAACATTTCACCTTTTTTAAAGATGTCAGTCTCTTTTGTATTTAAGTATTTATTTTGATCAACATCTTTATAAATTCTACCTGAAAAACCAACTACTTGTCCAGAAACATTATATAATGGAAACATAATTCTATCATTATATATATCATGGTCATCACTAGATAAACCTATTCTATTTAATTCTCCAAGCTCATATTTTTTATTTACTAATAACTTTGTCAAGTCATCCCTAGTATCTAATGATAATCCTATTTCAAATTCTTTTATTGTCTCTTCATTTATCCCTCTATTACTTAAATAGTTACGAGCCGCTTTTCCTTTAATACTGGACAAGTTATTTTGAAAGTATTTAACTGAAAAATTATATGCTTCATAAAACTTATCAAACTTTGTACTTTTCTTTTGAATATTAATAGATGAAACATTAACTCCTACTTTATCACCTAAGTACTTTAAAGCTTCTCTAAATTCAATATGTTCATAGTTCATTAAGAATGTATAAACATTACCTGTCGCATGACAAGAAAAGCAAGTATAAATCTGTTTCTCTCTAGAAACACACATTGAAGGATTAGAGTCATCATGAAAAGGACAAACTCCAAAGAAATTCTTACCTCTTGCTACTAAAGGAATTCTTTCTCCTATGATGTCAACGATATCTATCTTACTACGAATTTCATTCGCCAAGTCATTATTCATATGACATCACTCCTTCTAAACAACACTTAATATATCATATTTTGACATATTTTTCAATAAAGGAAAAATGTAAAGTAAAAGAACTAGAGGTTGCTCTCTAGTCATTTTTAGTTTTCTCTTCTAGTAGGAATCACAGCTTTTTTAATAAAATTAAAGTCATCTTATAAAACTATGTACGGATTATCTACCGTACCGGCTCCATCGGTTGCCTTAATTCCAGGTACAAGTGAAATAACAGGTCGTGCCCCAAATGAACCAAAGACGTAGTCAAGACCCAAACTACCATTTGAATTAACAAAGAATCCAACAGCGTAATAGTTGTCAAAACGTGCAGGAGACAAGACCCAGTAATATGTACCTGTATATAAATAATATTCTGAATTTGAACTACATCCACCAGCCATTAACACTTCATCAGCAGTTAATAATCCGACAGGATAAGTTAACTTTCCATTCCCTCCTGAGTCAGTAGATACTGTAAAACCATCTCTACCATCATTTAGACATATAACACTTGGACTATATTTTATATTCGTCCTATTATAAGCACTAAAATATGAATAATCAGTTCCAGCATCAATATTCTTACCTGCCAACGAACCAGAGTATAACGTTCTATCATTACAAAAGACTGTATCTTCAAGCTTTTTAGTATAATTAGTCATATTGTTTTTATACCAAGTATCTATTGTCTTTTTCATTGTTGAATCTGTTGTATTTGTAAACATTTCCTCTTTTGTCTCTTCTATATCTTTACCTGATGAAAGTGTTAAATAGTAAATCGTAGAGCTACTACCAAAATAATGGATATAATAAACTTTACTGCACACTCCTGTAGTATTTAGACAAGTATAATGATATTTCTTTGCTGCCGTAGTTCTATCTGTTGACC
>CAVKYO010000011.1:0-2062 GCA_963660495.1 Acidaminococcus fermentans | reverse complement strand
CCTTTATCTTGAAGTTTTTAAACACTCTCTCTATCATTTTATTTCTTTTAATCATTTTGATTATTGTAATAAAAAAATGACACTTAATTCTTAGGAATTAAATGTCCCTTTTAAACAATAGGTAGACATTCAATTTTTGGAACAACTGAATGCTTCCTTTTTTTATCAAGTCTCCTTGATAAATTAAATATATCATAAGTGATTACTTTTTACAATAAAGTTTAGTAGAGACTTTTTGTTTTTCTTTAGCCTGTTCATATTCTTTTGGGTAACAAAGTGATAACTCTTGTATACAACTTGTAATGTCAGCTACTTCTCTTTCATCTACTCCATCAAAGTCTTTTGTTAACACTTGATAAAATACTGTTGAAACATCTTCTCTCAATACTTCCATTACACTTTTTCCTGTATATCTTGTAACTATTTTTGAAAGCATATTTTGATATGGAGTCCATTTATTTAATTCGTCCATTGGATTTAATAAAGGTGTACATCTTTCCTTACTAGGAATAAGATTTACGCCGCCAGCTGGTCTATTTTCTAAATCATATGAACAACCAATTGGTGTTAACATAGAACATTGTCTTTTCATAGAAAATAAATCAATTACATCCCTATCTTCATTTCTTGCCCTTAAATATAAAACGGGAGATACAATAGTCTTTCCATCTTTTGTTTTAGAAAATTTTAAAGCTGAAACTATTGAGACATTTCCAGTTTTTAATAAATCTAGGACAACATTTTTATTTAACACTTCAAAATCACTAGTATAATAATCACAGCCAGACTTTTTACAACAACTTCCTCCACATTCACGACATAACTCTTTATTTTCATATTCCATATTATCACCTGTGTTTTGTATATTAACAGATAATACTTTAAAACTCAAGAAAAAAAGTCTTGCGACTTTTAATATCTTTAATTAATAATAAGTAACTTGTATAAAACCACTTTAATTAATGTAGTTATTACTAATGTTATTATCAGCTCATTAGTATATGTTTTTTTCTTTGGAAGTATTATTACTGAAAATAATATTAGTAAACTATTTATAGCTAAGTATATGAAATTTATGCTTTGTGTTAGAATCAAGTCACTAATAATATTTAGGAATACTATTAATACTGTATTAAGTAATATTTTCTTTACAATGTATAAATTATATTTTTTCTTTCCTAGTCTAATAATGATATTATTTCTATTTAATACATAATAATAGTAATTATCTAAGTATATTTTTAAGTACAAGTAGTTAAAAAGAATGCCAAACATTATGTCTACTGGTCTTGTTGTTGTGAGATATTTCGTAATGAAGAAATAGTTATTTTCATTATACGTTAAGTAGGTAACTATATTTAGTATTATTAGTAATATATAATTACTTAGCTTTTTCATTGTATATTTTATAATCCTTTATTGATAGTAGTCTATTATAATTTAGCTTATCCATTAAATCGTGTGAGGCAATAATTATTAACTTATTTTTTTGCTTGGCATAGTTTTTAATTATTTCAAAGACTTTTTCTACAGCTGCTTGATCTAGGCCTCTAGTAGGCTCATCTAAAAGAATAATATCTTGATTTTCCATAATAGCCTGAATAATAGCTGTTTTCTGACGCATTCCTACTGAATAATCTTTCATTTTATCACTACTGTATAAGTCCAAGTCAAACTCTTGACACAATTGTTTTATTTTCTCTTCTACTTCTTCATTATAATTATTAGTTAACGAATATAAATATCTTAAATTATATAGTATAGTTTCATTTTCAATAAAACCTGGATTTTCAATTACCGCTCCTATTTTTTTGCCATTTTCAATTGTTATTGTACCTTTGTCTGGATCCATTATGCCAACAATCATTTTAAATAATGTTGATTTTCCAGATCCGTTACTACCATATAAATGTACTAAATCACCAGCTTTGAATTCTAGTGAAATGTCTTCAAAAATTATGTTTCGTTTGAATTTTTTACTTAAGTTTTTTATTTCAATCATTTGTATCCTCCTAATATCCTATATACTTTAATACTAAAAAAGGTATTAAATAGTAATGAA
>CAVKYO010000010.1:0-10762 GCA_963660495.1 Acidaminococcus fermentans | reverse complement strand
TATGGCCGAAAGGCGCGAATTAAAATAAATTCTTTTATTTTAATTCTTTTCTTGTTAAAGGAACAAAAGTATTTGTAAAAGGTTATTTAAACTCTTATAAAAATTCAAATAATAATATACAAAGTTTTATATCAGTAGTAGATATTGCTAATAATCCAGATGATATTACAAAGGGAAGAAAAGCACCACATATTAGATATGATCCAGATGGAGTTATGGTGTGGAATGGTAAAAGATGTGAGAAAACACCACTAACAAAAGAAGAACTACAAGAAATGGAACAATTATTAAAAGATTTTAAATAGTATTGAACGAAAGGAATGAGATTAGTTATGAGGAATTATTATTAAAAATATTTTGAAAGGGGGTAATCAGATTATGACAGATACAAAACAATTAACACAATTAGAAATAGAAAACTATATTGATGAAACAATAAACTTATCAATAATAGCAAAATTAAGAGATTTAAATTTAATAACTGAAAAGCAATATTACATATTGAAAGAAAAAATAAGCAAATTTTATTAAAAGGCTACAGATTTATGAATAAATAAGGTATAATCATTATGAGGGCAGGATTTAAAATACTGCTACTAATAGAAAGAAAGAGAGGTATAAATGGCACAGGTTGAGATTATTAAACCTAATCTCATAACCGAAAGTGTCAATACGATTAAGAAATCAATTAAACGAGTATGTGCTTATTGTAGGGTTTCAACAGATAGTGAGGAACAACTTAATAGTTATGAATCACAAATTGAACATTATAGCGAGTTTATTAAATCTAATCCAGATTGGAAGTTTGTAGGAATATATGCTGATGAGGGTATTTCAGGAACTCAAGTTAAAAATAGAACAGAGTTTCAACGAATGATAGATGATGCTTTAAATGGAAAGATAGATATGATTATTGCTAAATCTATATCAAGATTTGCAAGAAATACACTTGATACTTTAAAATATTGTAGAGATTTAAGAGAAAAGAATATTGATGTCTATTTTGAAAAAGAAAACTTGCATACAATGGATTTAGAAAGTGAAATGTTTTTAACCTTTTATAGTGCCTTTGCACAAGGCGAAAGTGAATCAACATCTCAAAATGTTAAGTTAGGTATAAGAGCAATGATGAAAAGAGGAGAATTTGTTGGTAAAGCTGAATGTTATGGTTATAAATGGAATAAAGAACTTAAAACTCTAGAAGTTTACGAAGAACAAGCCGAAGTTGTTAGACAAATATTTAATTGGTATGCTGATGGAATTGGAACAAGAACAATAGCAATTAAACTTAATGAAAAAGGTTATAAAACTTATACTGGTAAAAACTTTACTCAACAGGGTGTAAGAGAAATGATTTCTAATGAAAAATATGTTGGAGATTTATTATGTCAAAAGTATTATGTAATAAGTCCTATTACACATAAAAAGCAAAGAAATTATGGCGAGAGAGAACAATATTATGTTAAAGATCATCATACACCTATTATTTCAAGAGAAGTTTGGGACAAATGCCAAGAGATATTATCTAAAAGAAGTAAAAAGATAATACCAGAGGGAAAAAGTCATTCAAGTAAATTCACTAATAAATATGCTTTTAGTTCTAAAATTGAATGTGGAATATGTGGAACAAATTATGCAAGACGAGTTAGTGGAAAAAAGAAAGATGGAACTCAAAATGTATATTGGTCTTGTTATCATAAAGTGGTAAACAAAGAAAATTGTCCTGAATCAATTACTTTAAGAGAAGAAATATTAGAAGAAATGTTTATACAAGTATATAATGCTGTTATAACTAAAAGACATAAAACAAAAGATAAGTTATTAAGTGCTATTAAAGATACTTTAACAGAAGATGATAGTAAATCAAAACTTGATAAATTATATAAAGAAAGAGCTACACTGCAAAAGAGATTATCAAATTTAATTGATTTAAAATTAGATAATATAGAAAATAAAGATGCCTACAATGATAAAGAACGAGAAATAAACGAAGAATTAAGAGTTTTAAATATCAAAATAGATGAATACGAATCTATTAAAAATAGCAATACTAAAATGTTAAAGCAATTAAAACAAATTGAAAGTATCATTTTAGATAGTGAAAAACCTTTAAAAGAATTTGATAAAACTTGTTTTGATAGATTCTTTGATAAGATTATCATTGGCGAAGTTGATGAGAATGGAAATATTAACCCTAATGCAATAAGATTTATATTAAAACTTGGTGGAGATTATATAGGCAATTATAATGAAAAAACTAATCGTATTGATGCTGTGTCATTTGTAACGGGAAACAGGAATAACTATTCCTGACTCCTTGGTATTAATAAAATTAAGTGAAATATTTGATGTATCAATTAATGAAATCCTTGCAGGAGAAAGGATAGAAAAAAAGAGTATAAAAGCTCTTGAAACAGTAACCTTAAATATATTAGATGAAACTAATAAAAAAAGTAAAAAAAACAAGAAAATGTTTATTGCTTTTACAGTAATAATATTAATGTTACTTATTGTATTTTTAACATACTATTTTATTAATTCTTATAATTCCATAAAAGTTTACAAAGTAGATGGAGAAGGAAAAACTGTTGCTACTACTAATGGTATTTTTGTCACAACAAGACAAAAAACATATTTTAGATTGGGGGAATTAACCTACGACAAAAGCACAAAAATATCCAAAGTAAAATTATATTACAAGATAAAAAACAAGGAATATTTACTTGTTGAAACATCTTCAGAAAATATTCTTTTAACAGATTATTATGGATATGATGCACATTTCCCATTTAACAAAGTGAATAGCATAATCAAAAATTTATATCTTCAAATAACTTTTTCTAATTCAAAAGAAGAAACGATAAAATTAAATGTCATAAAAGACTTTTCAAATAATAATATTATATTTCAAAAGAAAACAAAAATATCAGATAATACCATTTCAAAAACTACTAAGTCCAATCTAACTGCAGAGAAAAAAAGTATAATTAAAAGCATCAAAAATAAAGGAATAAAAGATCGTGATGGATATATCTATGAAACAGATAATCTCATTTTTGTATATTTTGAAGAAGAAAAACAACTAGAAGTTTTTAATAACCAAAACAATTTAAAAGAAGAATGGCTTTATTATTTAGAAACAGATTACTTATTTTATCAAAAATCAAATGATGACAAAATTATTTATCAAAAAAGTTCATCAGATAAAAATGACCAAGAACATCAAAACTTTATTAATAATTATCTAAAAAAATACATGCTATCATGACTGGAACCTAACAAGTTCTAGTTTTTTCTTTTATATATATTAAAATAAAGTTAAGAGGAGGTCAAATGATTAATATAGAACTAAATTCTTGTACTAAAACATATATCAAAAACAAAACAGAAATCACAGCTGTCAACAATGTGAATTTTAAATTTGAGTCTGGTAAACTATATGTAATTACTGGAAAAAATGGCTCAGGAAAAACAACTTTATTACAATGTATGGGAACGATAGATACATTTTCTTCTGGAATACTAAAAATAAATAATGAGAATGTAAGTCATTTGTCAAATAACCAACTTGCTGACATTAGAAAAAGAAATGTAGGTTTTATCTATCAACAAATTTATCTTAATTCAAATTTAACAGCCTTAGAGAATGTAATAGTACCATTATATTTAACTAAAATGACAAAAGAAAGTCGCCTAAAAAAAGGAGAAAAATTACTAGAACAAGTAGATATGCTGTCTAGAAAAAATCATTTTCCAAAAGAGCTGTCAGGTGGAGAGCAGCAACGAATTTCTATTGCTCGTGCACTTGCCAACAATCCCAGTATAATTCTGGCGGATGAACCAACGGCTTCTCTAGACTCAGAAAATGAAGAAAAAGTTTATCAAATATTTAAAAAGATAGTCCAAAATGGTAAATGTGTAATTATAGTAAGTCACAATAGTAAAGCACTGAACTATGCCGATGTAGTTTTAAAAATGAAAAACGGGAGTTTGGAGATTATAAAAAATGCATAAAGATATTTACAAAGAATACGTTTAAAAAAACATTCTAAGAGAAAAAAGAAATACTAAAACAATAATTATATTATTTTTTCTGGCTATTACCATTATCTTTATTTTTTCATATAAAAAAACTATTGAAACATATTTTACCAATGGTATTGAAAAAAATTCTAGTTACAGAACAATATTAGTAATCAGAAATGAAGATATTTCAGAAGAAAATGCTATTAATGAAATAAAAAAAATAAGTCACGTAGAGGCAGCATTTAGTGACACTGCTTACTACACAATATTAGCAACAAAAAATAAATATTTTTCAGGAGATTTTTCACTAACTGGAAGTACTAATAAAACACATCCACCAGTAACAAATGGAAAAAACATTCAAAATAAAAATGAAATAGTTTGTCCAGAAATATTTTATCCGTCAGAGAATATTAGTGCCAATAAAAATCTTACAAAGCAAGACTTTATTAATATGAAAAAACTAATAAATAAAGAAATAGCAGTAGAATATATAAAAATAATAGGTGAAAATACAGATGAAACTGAAATTAAAACAGTAGAACTAAAAATAGTTGGAACATATAAAAATAGTAAAGCTTATTTAGATGAATCAAGTTGTTATGGTAATTATAATTTGCTAAATGAGATATACAATGATGCCTATGAAAATGTAGACTTATCAAACCAAATTGATTCAATAGTAGTTCAAGTTGATTCGGCAAAAAACGTAGATTTAGTAATTGATAAATTAAACTCATTAAAAAGATATAACAGCATACGTGCACTAGAATTTGACGATTCTTTAATAGAAACTTTAAACATTATAGTCTATGTAGTAACAGGACTATGCCTAATCTTTTCATTTATAACAATTATTTATATAACTGAAAAGAATCTTAACCTACACCTAATAAATATCAACATTTTAAGAACCATCGGATATAGGAATAAAGATATAGAAAAAATAAATTATCTAAATACTAACTTTCTAATGATTATAATTTTTCTTATTCTTGCCATATCTGTTACAATATTTCAAATTATCTATATAACAATTATTTATTTTAAACCATTAGTATTTTCTAAGCTACCAATTTGTATAGACTATACTTCTATACTTTTATCGATTATAGTAATTGCTCTTACATATAATCTTTCCACATATATTTATAATAAAAAAGTTTTTAATATGAACATAATTAAAAGTATAAAGGAGTAATATGTTAAACATAATCACGAAAAAAAGTCAAAGTAATAAGAAATACTATCTTCTCTATGTCATTACAAACGTAATTTTAATAGTACTACTAACTAGTCATTATTACATCAACAATATATATATTTATACTATTAAAAATAAGTTACAAAGCAGAGTTTTAACTATAAAATGCCGTCAAGAAAATATTAATAATTTAAATAAAATAAATCATATCATTTCAATTTTCCAATACTATCCAAGTACTATAATGCATGATAATAATAACAATAAATATATACTAAACTATTATAACTTAACTATTGCTGAAGTAGATACATCTAATTTATCTTCTAATCAAGTTATTGCCTCAAAAAGTATAAAATCAAATAAGATAACTCTTTATCTAAATAATGAAAAGCATACATTTAAAGTAGTAGAAAAACACGATAATAACTTTCTTAATACAAATGAAATAATTGTATCAGAAGAATTTATGAAAAAATTAAACAAAAACTCTCCTAAAAACGAATTTAATATAATAGTTGATGATTATAACAATATAAATTATGTTTCTAAAAAATTATTAAATAATAATTGTGAAGTACTAATTCAAAATGATTCTAATAAACAAAATATTAGTATGTATAATTTTATTTTAAAAATATTTTTAATATGGGAAATAATAATAGTTTTATTAATAATAAAGACTTTAGCACTTTTAATAAAAGACATAATAAATACCAGTAGCAAAGACATAGCACTCTTAAAAATATATGGTTTTTATAATTGGAAAGTCTTGCGGATAATAGTCAAAAGTTTATGCAAAGAAAATATAAATAAGTCACTCTTAATATATATTATCTTAAGCATAGTATATACACTATTAATACAGTTAAAATTTATATCAAAAAGCTACTTGAACTATTTTGATTTAACTATAATAATACTATTAGTTATAATTTCAATTCAAATAATACTTGCTCTTATTTCTATATTATATTTAAATAAAATAAATAAAAAATCAATTATTACTCTATTAAATGAAAACTAATAAACAATATTAATACATAATAAAATATAAAAAAGATTAACTTATATTAAGTTGATCTTCTAGACTATTAACTTTTTTTCTTTGTCAACAGTCTGATATTATATGAATAATTTATAATTTTGCTATAAAGAGATTGTAAGATTTAGTATGCTATAGTCGTTAATATATATAAGGAGTAAAATATTCCTTACTTATATAAGAGGAGGTGACAAAATAAAAAGAATAATTAGAGTTTTATCCATATTTGTTTTAGTAGCAATATTAACAGGTTGCAGTGCAAATAATAATGCTAAAACAGAAGAAATTGTACTTGAAATAACCGGAGGTATTCCTTATGTCTGAAAATATACAATAGGAGATGACCGTATTATTAAATATAAAAATATGGAAGAAGAAACATCAGAAGTTATAGGTGGATCCATAGAGCAGCACTACATATTTGAAGGCATAAAAGAAGGAAAAACAACTATTAAATTTGAACTAAAAAGTATTACAGATGATACTATTAATCAAGAAAAACAATATGAAGTAGTAGTTGATGAAAAATTAAATGTAACTATTGCTGAAATAGATAGTTAAGAATAATAATTCATATCTTTCAAAATATTATATAAATAATTATCAGTTTGTGTTATAGTATTAATTGATAAAGAAGGGATAAAATATGAAGTTATTAGTAATATCAGACATACATGGAATAAAAACAAATTTACCATTAATTAAAAAGAAATTTAAAGAATTTTCTTGTGATAGTTTAATAGTATTAGGAGACTTATATTATAACTATGGTAGAACTAATCAATATGATTATGATCCAGAATACGTAAGAAATTTTTTAGATTCATTTTCAGACAAATTAGTTTGTATGAAAGGTAATTGTGATGAAAATATTAATACATATTTAGAACCATTTGATATAATACCTGGTTGTATAAATATGAAAATTAATAATAAAGATGTTTATTTTACACATGGTCATGTGTATAACAAAAGAACATGGCACAAAGATAATGCTATTTTAATATCTGGTCATACACATATAGCTGAGTTTACTAATACTGAAAAATGTACTTATATCAATCCTGGATCTATCTCTTTACCATTAGGCAAAGAAGATGCAAGTTACATGCTTATTACTGAAGAAAAGTGTATAGTAGCAGATATTAATGACCAAATAATATTTGAAAAAGACATTTAGATAAAGTAAAACTTGCAAAAAAATAAAAAATATGATATAATATAGCCACATTTGAGGGGAAAGGTGAAAATATGAAAAAGTATTTAAGTAAAGTAAGAATCTTAATCATGATGATCCTAACAGGAGTTATCCTAGGATCAAACGTTTTAAACGTTAACGCAGTTGCTCAAACAATATCTCTAGGAACAGGTGTTAAATTACCTGCATATCTAGCTGGAGTAACATTCAAAACAAAAGTAACAACATCAGGTGAATACATCTATTGTTTAAATATTCATAAAGCAACAAGTCAAAACATAACAGCTAATCTAGTAGGAGAAATGGATGCTGGATTTGCATATTTAATGGAACATGGTTATCCAAGTACAAGTATCACTGGTGATGCTTCAAAAGACTACTATATAACACAAGCTGCAGTTTGGTGGTATTTAGATGAAACTACTGGCAGTTCAAACTTAAGTAATAACTTTAAGTCACAAGCAAGTGACCCTAATGGTATAAGACAACATATCAAAACATTAGTTGCTGGAGCTAAACAAGCAAAAGCCTCTGGTTATACAAAAACAGCTATATCATTATCAATTTCAAGTAATGAAATGAAATTATCATCTGATTCAAAATATTTTGAATCTGAGTACTTCAAGGTTACATCAACTAACATTAGTACATATAATGTATCAGTTAGTAATGCACCAGACGGTACTTTAATAGTTGATGCATCAGGTAATAGCAAAACATCATTTGCTAAAAATGAAAGTTTTAAAATAAGAATACCAGCATCGAAAGTAACAGATACTAAATTAAACTTAACAGTAAAAGTTTCAGCAACTGGAACAGTAAATAAAGCTTACGAATATAAGCCAACAAATACTAACATGCAAAACTGTATGCCAGCTGTATTAACTCCTGAAAAACAAAATGTATCAGCTACAGCTAATTTAACATTATCAACTTCACAAGTAACTATTGTTAAATTAGATAAAGCTACAGATAAAGCTTTAGCAGGAGCTACACTAGTATTAAAAGATGCCTCTGGTAAAGAAATTACTAGATGGAAATCAACTACAAATGCACATGTAATTAGAAACTTAGAAAATGGTACTTATACAGTTGAAGAAGTTGAAGCTCCAACAGGTTATAAGAAATTAACTGAACCAGTTAAATTCACAGTAACAGATACTAACAGAAGTCTAACAATTAAAGTCTACAATGAAGCAAAGTCAAGTGTAGTAACAATTACTAAGATAGATGCTTCAACTGGAAAATCTTTAGCAGGAGCAATTCTAGTAATTAAAAATGCCGCTGGAGAAGAAGTAGCAAGATTTGAAACTACTACAGATCCAAAAGTATTTACAGACTTAGCTGATGGTACATATACAATAGAAGAAGTACAAGCACCATCTGGATATAAGAAAAGTGATGAAGTAATAACAATTACAATTGATGATGAACATGAAACTCATCAAGTAACTTTCAATAACTACCCAGAAGTACCTGTACCAGATACAGCATCAACAAGTTCAATTATAATGACAATCCTTGGTATATTATTAATCGGATCTACTTTAGGATTCATATATAAGAATGCCAAGAGATAAAAAAAAGTCAAAGAAATCAAGAATCTCTCCTAGTGTAACTACTACAATTTGTGCGATAGTGATACTACTTGGGGGATTCTTTCTTTCATATAGTTATGTTCAGTCAAAAAAAGTTATGGCCTATGACTATATGTCAAACATCTTCTATACTTCAAATAATCAAAACATTATAGAAGATGATGGAATAGCAGAGAAAGAGGAAACGGTGGAAACCGAGGTAACAAATGAATACATTGGTTACTTAAATATACCAAAGATAAATTTAACAAAAGGTTTCTTAAGTAAAAACGCTCCAGATAATAACGTTGATAAGAACCTTTACACAGTACCTGGTTCATCGTATCCAGATGTAGAATCAGGTAACCTAATTTTAGCAGGTCACTCTGGTACAGGCTGGAATGCCTTCTTCAATGACTTACATAAATTATCAAAAGGTGACTATGCATATATAACATATAATAATAAAAAATATGCTTATAAAATTGTTAATATATATAAACAAGATAAAGTTGGTACAATCGCAATTTACAGAAATTATGATAAAACAACATTAACATTAGTAACTTGTACCAATTATGAATCAACAACACAAACAATTTATATAGCTGAACTTCAAGAAGTAACAGACGCGTAAAAAAAGAAAAAGGGATGGTTGAATAGTTATGGAAAGGTTATCATTTATAGATAAATTATCAGTATTACTAGAAATAACAAAATCTTCTAGTCTATACATTGTAATACTAATAGCGATACTAGCACTAGGCTTAATATTATTATCAACTAATAATAAAAAAGCCAAAGGTAGTAAATTTTTCTATGCTATTATTTACGTAATAATTATAATGACATTATTATATGCTTACAGAGATAGTTTAAGTAATATGATGGATTATATGATGAATAACTTGTTTATACTTATATATTTCCCTAACTTAGCTATTTATGTAGCGGCCATCCTAATAAGTAATGTTATTATCTGGGTAACAGTTTTCAATAAAAAAGTACCAAAGATAATAAAAGTAATTAATGTTTCAATATACTGTATTATTACTTATATATTAATGTTAATTTTAAATATCATAAACGAAAATAAACTTGACGTTTTTAGTCAGTCATCTGTATATGGTAACAGTAATGCGCAAGCATTAATTGAATTATCAAGTACCATATTTATAGTCTGGATTCTATTCTTAATAGTTTATAAAATTATTAAGCCATATGTATATAAAGAACCAGTAAAGACAAAAGTAATAGTTAAAAAAGTAGTAAAAAGACCGGAAAACTATAAGCCAGTTGAGGCTCCATACCAAGTTAAAGCTGTAAATAACAGTATCAAAGTAGAGCCTAAACAAGTAGTAACAACTACACAAACTGCTCAATATAATGATCTTTTAACTATCGATGATTATAAATTATTGCTTAACATCTTAAAAGAACAAAAAGAAAAAGAGAAAAGAGAAAAAGAACGTCAAGAAAGAATTGATAAAGAACAAGAAAAATATAAAGAACTACAAGATTTATATAGAAGTGTAAGATAAGCACTTCTTTTTTTCTTTGTTGAAAAACTAACAAATAACTGATACAATGTAATTGTAGAAAAAAAGTAAAGGTTTGGCGATAAATATGTTGACAAGGAATAAAATAAAGTCTATCCTTAGACAGACAGACAGACAGACAGACAGACAGACAGACAGACAGACAGACAGACA
>CAVKYO010000009.1:0-2746 GCA_963660495.1 Acidaminococcus fermentans | reverse complement strand
CAGCATATTTATACTACTTTCTTATTTTTTTTGAATTATATGTCTGAATAGTTACAAAGAAAAAACTAGTTTCCTAGTTTAGTGTGTCTTTTAGCATAATTTGTCTTGTGATTTTGAATTTAATGTTAAGTCTGCTCTTCTTCCATCTAAGTATGCATAATATCCAGCTGCTGCGATCATGGTGGCATTATCTGTACAATATTTCATTGGTGGAATAGATAGTTCAACATTTAATTCGGATGATAATTTACTCATAGAATCTCTAAGTCCTTGGTTAGCAGCTACGCCACCAGCAACTATTACTGTTTTGATATTTTTATCAACAATAGCTTTTTTTACTTTGTTAGTTATTGACTCTACGGCAACTTTTTGGAATGATGTTGCTAGATCTTCTTTTCTTATTTCATTTCCTCTTTGTTCTTCATTATGAACAAGATTTATTACAGCACTTTTTAGTCCAGAAAATGAGAAGTTATAACTATCATCTTGTAATGGTATTGGCAATTTGTAAGTTTCTTTACCAAGTTTAGCTAACTTATCTATCTTTGGTCCACCAGGATATTCTAAACCAATGGCTCTGGCTACTTTATCGTAACATTCACCAATGGCGTCATCTAATGTTCCACCAAGTTTGTTAAATTTATAGTGAGCAGGCATTTCGATTAATTCTGTATGACCACCTGATACAACTACAGCAAGTAATGGGAATGTTAATTCTTTTACTAAACTGTTTGCGTATATATGGCCTGCTATATGATGAACTGGAATTAATGGTTTGTTGTAGATGAAAGCTAATGTTTTAGCAGCTTCGAGACCAATTAATAATGAGCCTATAAGTCCTGGACCATAGGTTATTGCTATGGCGTCAATTTGTTCCATTGTCATGTTAGCTTTTTCTAGGCACTCTTCTAAAACTATTGTTATATTTTTTACATGTTGTCTACTTGCTATTTCTGGTACAACTCCACCATAGCTTTTATGAATGTCTATTTGTGAAGATATAACAGTTGCTATTTCTTCTCTACCATTTAAAACAATAGATGCACTTGTTTCGTCACAACTACTTTCAATTCCTAATATGTACATATCTTTCATGATATCACTGCTCTCTTATTTATTTTACTCTTTTACCATTAAAATACCATCTACTCCATGGTAATATCCTTCTCTCATTGCTTTTTCTTTAAAGTTAAGTTTTTTATATAACTTTATGGCATTATAGTTGTCTTTCTTTACTTCTAATGAAATACTTTTTTGATCTGTTGTTTCTGTTAAGTATTTTAGTAATTTGGTTCCGATTCCTTTATTTCTAAAATCAGATTCTACCTCAATATTATTGATTTCAACACGTTCATATATTTCACTATAATATAGATAAGCAATAACTCTGTCTTCTTCTATATATAATACAACTTTGCCAAACGGGTTATTTTCTAATTCTTCTTTTAAAATATTTAAATCTGTAAATGATTTTTTATATTCTTCTTTAGAATTTAATTCAGTAATCATATTAATTTAACTTACTTTCTTCTGCCTCAGTTAATTTTAAATATTCAGGATTAACTGCATGTGGATTCATTGGCTCTTTAGACTCAAATGTATTAACTATTTTTTCAATATCTGGGTCGTATGATTCTTTATTTTCAATATTTTCAAACTCATCATTTGTTATGAAAATATAATTTTCTTTATCTTGTAATTCTTGTAGCAATTCATCTAGTTTTATATGTTTTGGCGAAAAAATCGCATTATTATTTTGATCATAGATGGCACCAAAGACGTAACCTCTTCTAGCATCTAATATTGGTACATGAATCATATTTGTTTTACTTGATAATGACATAGCTTCTAATGCTGAAATTGTTGTGATAGGAATGTTTAAACTCCAAGCAAAAACTTTAGCAATAGTTATTCCTATTCTAATACCAGTAAATGAACCTGGACCAGATACAACTATAATTTTATCTATATCCGTTGCTTTTAGATTTTGTTCATTGAATAGTTCAACTATACTTGGTAATGCTTCTTCAGATAAACTATGTCCAAATTCTTTTTTTACTTCACATAGTAATTTTCTTGATGAAACAATGCCGGCATATAGATAACTTGATGAAGTATCTATATATAGGATTCTCATACTACTGCCTCACATAATTCTTCATACTTTTTACCATGTGGAATTAAAGTTATTATTCTTTTATTTTCATCTTCTTCTGAACTTCTTATTCTGATATCTAATCTCTTTTCAGGTAAGTAGTCTGGTATCATATCTGCCCATTCAATAATTGTTACACCTTTTTTTGTGTAATATTCTTCAATATCAAAGCCAGTCATTTTTCCATCCAAACGGTATACGTCCATATGATACAATGGCATTTCTCCAGATGTATATTCCTTAATGATATTGAAAGTTGGAGATGTTACATCTTCATCTATTTCCATAGCTTTGGCAAAGCCTTTAGTGAAAACAGTTTTTCCTGTTCCTAAATCTCCTTCTAAACAAATTACCATGTTAGGAAATTTTTCTGATTCAATATTTTGTGCTAATTCAATTGTTTCTTCTTCTGAATATGTTGTTATTTTATAATCCATTTTAATCACCTATAAATTATTATATCAAAAAAAGAGAGTTATACAACTCTTCTTTAATTTTTTTCTTTTATTTTGTCAAATATTTTTGTTTTTATATACAAAAAAATTCTTGGCAACTTCCTATTTTCGCATTCACTATCGTCGGCGTTAAGTA
>CAVKYO010000008.1:0-14604 GCA_963660495.1 Acidaminococcus fermentans | reverse complement strand
GAAAAAAAGTGCATATAGAGTCAAACACTCTACACACACTAAAAATTATACATCCTTTTTAATTTGACATTTTTAAAATATTAAATGCTAATTTTTTTTACACATCTTTACAAGAAAAATATTTACGAAATAAGAAAAATATGCTACTATTTAATAGTAGGGTGAGATGATTGATGCATAAAGAACTACGAGCATAATACACCTACCAAAATAAGCAAAGATGGGAGGTAAGTCAATAGAAGAAAGCAAACTATAAAGATATTATGGATAACAAACAAATAAACAGACTAATTGTAATTATTACTTTAATAATTGCTATTATCGGGTTAAGTGTATCTTTATTTGCTATTAGTACTACAGTAAAAATATCAGGTTATGCTAATGTGAATAAAGCTGGCTGGAATATTCACTTTGAAAATTTACAAAGTGTTCAGTTAACTGGAAATGCATATGAGACATTAAAACCTACAATCGACGATTTATCAACTAGTATTCACACTTTTAATGTATTATTTAATAGCCCGGTAGATACAGCTACTTATAAGTTTGATGTTGTAAACTCTGGTACTATAGATGCCAAAATTACTACAATATCAATTTTGAATCCAGTATGCTTTGCAGAAAACGAAGAAACAACCACCGATGCAGCACTCGTTTGCCAAAACTTTGAATATGATCTCATGTATGCATCTGGCACAAGACTCAAAATAAATGATGAGTTACCAGCTGGTAGTAGAAAGACCCTAAAACTTATTATGAGGTATAAAAGTGGCTCTTGGCCGATAAGTTCGGTTAGAGTAACTGGTTTATCTGCATCAATAATCTATTCACAACTATAAAAAAAGAAGGAGAAAAAATATGACAAATAATAATAACGGAAGAGAAATGAAAGTCTTAATTGTTGCTGCTTTAATCATATCTATAGTAGCAATTGGTATAGGTTTTGCAGCCTTTACAGAAACATTAACTATTAACGGAAATGCAAAAGTTCAAGCATCAGATTGGAAAATACAATTTGCAAACTTACAAAATGTTGTTAAAAAAGGAACAGCAACAGTAGTTACTGCACCTACATTAAGTGATACAAGCATTAAAACATATGATGTAACATTCAAAACTCCAGGAGATTCAATTTCATATACATTTGACGTAAAAAATACAGGAGACTATAATGCAAAATTAACAACAATTACTATTCCTACACCAACATGTACAGGAAAAGAAGGAGCAGCAACAGCAACAACAGATGCAACAAAAGTATGTGACAAATTAACTTATACACTAACATATTCTGATGGTACAGCTTTAGCAATAGGTGATACTTTAGCAAAAGAAACAGGTTCAAAAACAATGACATTAACATTAACTTACAATGACTTTACTGATGTAACTTTACTTCCAACAGAAGATGTAACAATTTCTAACTTAGGAGTTACATTAATTTATTCACAAACTGAGTAAAAACTAACAATTAAGGTGTAATAAGCCAATTGTTACACCTTAACTTATTTATTAGAAAAGTATTTGAAAGAGGGAAATAGTATGAAGACAAGTGAAAAAAAACTAGCCATAATTCAAATTATAACTACTATAATACTTCTTTTAGATATTTTTGTAACAAATAAATTAAGCCATAATATTACCATGATAATCTTTCTAGCAAGTATAACAGGAATAACAATCCTCCTACTAGGCTATGAAAAGAAAAGAATGCTCTATGAAAAGGATATATTTTTAAATATCTTAATCTACTGCTTCTTATATTATATAATTATATATTTATCAGGTCTTATAATAGGCTTCTTAAGAACAAGATACAGCTTAACATTATTAGGAATTTTACGTAATACATTACCCATAATAATAACAATTATTATAAGTGAATTCTTACGTTACATAATGGTAAGTAAATCAAAAAATAATAAAGTCTTACTTATCTTAACATGCATCTTATTTGTTACTATAGATACAAGACTAATATCATATGCCTACGATTTAAACACTAACATAGGTTTAGTTAAATTAGTTTATATGAGTGTTCTACCAATTTTATCTAAGAATATTTTCTTAACTTATCTAAGTTATAAGTTCGGTTATACTCCTAATATTACTTATCGTATTATTATGGAAATACCATCTTATATAATACCAATAGTTCCTAATGTAAATGATTATTTTAAAACAGTTATTGATTTGCTTTTACCTGCATTTATTTTATGGAGAACTTATAAAGAATTTGGTAATAAAAAAAGTATAATAAATATTCGAAAAAATCAAGTAGCCGGTCGTATGACAACTATCATATTATTAATATTCTTGTTAATAACAATAGCTCTAACATCAGGAGTATTTAAATATTATGCTCTAGCGATAGGTTCTAATTCAATGAAACCAAGAATCAAAAAAGGCGATGTTGTCATTGTTAAAAAAATAGCACAAGAGAATATTAATACTTTAAAAGTAGGAGAAGTTTTAGTATATAAGTATAATGATATAGTAATTGTCCATCGTATTATTAAGATACAAGAAGTAGATGGAAAGTATTATTTTAGAACAAAAGGGGATAATAATGCTACTGAGGATGGTTGGACTATTAATCAAGAGTCAGTAGTAGGAAAAGCTGTTATACAAATTCCATATATTGGGATACCAACAGTATGGCTAAGTGAAGAGGTGTAATAATGAAAAATGAAAAACTATATCAAAAAGATAGTTCGAAACTAGAAAAAAAGCCTATCAAAAAAAGACCATATACAACCTATAATTTATTAGTATACATGTTAATACCAACAGTCATTATGTTAGTTTTAACTTTCCTAATATTAAAAAGTTCCATGTATACTAAAGAAGAATCAGTCATTGGCTATAATGAAATAGGTAATATTGATTAC
This sequence comes from Acidaminococcus fermentans, assembly GCA_963660495.1. GTDB lineage: Bacteria > Bacillota_I > Bacilli_A > RF39 > UBA660 > CAG-877. The sequence continues at coordinate 11,713 of CAVKYO010000008.1, read as the reverse complement.
AAAGTATTTCTAAAGGAAAATAACTATTATCAAGACAAATATTTAGGTAAAGATATGCAATATATTGCTAGTATAATTGATACAGTTAATCCAAGTTTTACTTATGAACTTCACAGTAAAGAGAAATTAAATTATACATATACTTACAAAGTAACTGCAGATTTAATAATATCCGATCCAAATGATAATAATAAAATATTATATAAAAGACCATCTGTAATTATAAAAGATGTAACTGATGAAGTTAATGCAGGAAGTTTTAGAGTAGACCAAGATGTAAATATTAATTATGATGAATATAATAATTATGTAAATGCTTTTAAAAAGGAATATGCCTTATCAGTAAACAGTAGATTAGTTTTAACGTTTAATATCGATGTAGTAGGTAAAAGTCCATTATTAAAAGAAGATTTTAAAAAGACAAGTAAATTAGTAATTGCTATACCTATGTCTGAACAAACAATTAATATTGGTATTGATACAAGTGATATAAATAACTCTGGTACATTAGAAAGAAATTATATATCTCAAATTAAAAAACCAATCGCTCTAGGATTAGGTATTGTAGTAGGTATTCTAAGTTTAGCTTTACTTTATATTGTTATTTATAATTTTATAACTAACAGAAGTAAAAAAGATATTTATAAGTCAACAGTAAAAGGTATTTTAAGGGAATATGATCGAGCAATAGTATCGAGTAAGACAACTGAAACTATTGATGAAGATAAGTACAATGTTATAGAAGTACCTAGAATTGAAGAATTACTTGATGCCCATGACTCAACAGGAAAGCCTATATTATTTAGTGAAGATATTGAAAATAATATAAGTACATTTGTAATAGTTTCTGATGAAATATTATATAAATATACAGTTGTAAAAAAGGAATTAGAAGAAGAAGAGGCTAAAAGAATAGAGGCTAAAAATAAGGCTCTAGAAGAACACTTATCTAATATGTTAATTTTAGGATATTTCTTTAAAAAAAAGGATGAAAAAGAATATATAAAGGAAGATGTAAAAGAAGATGAATTAGATGATATGTTTTTCAAACCTAACGATGAGAAAAAAGATGAAGTAGAAGAAACTTTACCCAGTACTGAAGAAGTAACAGAAGAACACCCAGTACTAGATGTAGAAAAGGACGAAACAAATATCCCTAAAATAATAGGATTTGTTGCTCCTAGTATAGATGATGTAAGAATAACACCGCTTCCAGCAGTTGAAAATGATGCTATAGTACCAAAGGAAATAGTAAATGAAGTAAAAGAAGTAACAGAAGAACATCCAAGACCATCAGAGTCTGAAAAAATAATCTTTAAAGAAAAAGCAAACACTGATTCAAAAAAAACTATTATAAAAGAAGTACAAAGTTCTAATGCGGTAAAGAAAACTTCTAAGAAACAAAAAAATGACTATAAATATAATCATAAAAAAAATTATAAAAAGAATTATAAAAAGAATAAAGCACATCACAATAAATCTGATGAAATAATCTAAAGAGACCAAGATAAAAAGGTCTCTTTTTCTCATAATAGTTTTTAAATATAATATAATTTACTAGGTGGTAAAATGAAAAATACATTTGATAAAATACTTTTAGCTGCAGTAATCATTTTATCTATTCTTGGTACAATTATGATATATTCTGCTTCAAGTATCTGGGCAGAGTATAAATTTAATGATTCATTTCATTATTTAAAATATCAGTCTATATTTTTATTTTTAGGTATTATTATAATGATAGTAGTATCCAAAATTAATTATCGGATATACTATAAAAAAGCAAATTTAATAATTACAGTATGTCTAATTTTACTAATTGCTGTTTTAATACCTGGCATTGGTAGTATTAGAAATGGCTCAAGGTCTTGGTTTGGTATAGGACCATTTGGAATACAGCCAAGTGAAGCAGCTAAGCTTGGTTTAATAATTTTTACAAGTAAATATCTTTCCAAAAGTAATAAGTTTTTAAAGAGTTATAAACAAGGTGTATTTCCCATTCTTGGTATTACTTTATTATTTTTCTTCTTTATTATGTTACAACCTGACTTAGGTACTGGTGTAATATTAGTTATGTCCATAATTTCGCTTTTATTTATTGCCGGTGTAAATATGAAATTCTTTATAGGTATGGGAGTTCTAGGCATCATTGGTATTGCAATATTAGTAGTAATTGCGCCATATAGAATGGACAGAATTACATCTTTTATTAATCCTTGGAATGATGCTTTAGGAACAGGTTTTCAAATAATTCAAAGTTTATATGCCATAGGTCCAGGCGGGCTCCTTGGTACAGGTTTTTTAAATTCCGTTCAAAAGCATTTTTACTTACCAGAACCACAAACTGATTTTATATTTTCAATTATAGCTGAAGAGTTTGGAGTAGCAGGTGCTTTTATTGTAGTAGGATTATTTTCTATAATATTATATAGAGGTATAAGAATAGCTTTAAAAGCAAAGGACTCTTTTTCAAAATACTTAACATTTGGTATGATATTTCAAATAATATTTCAGTCCTTAATGAATCTAATGGTAGTAATTGGTATGATACCAGTAACTGGAGTAACGTTGCCATTTTTAAGTTATGGTGGCTCAAGTTTACTTATTAGTATGACAAGTATAGGTATAATATTAAATATAAGTAGCTATACTAAGTAATACAAATTTATATAATAATATCATTTACAAAACTTTAATTATGAACTATCGCTTAAATGTTCACTAAACAAAATTGACGAAAAAAGATATTTTGTACATTATACTGTACAAAATTGACAATTAAGTTTATTTGAGCTATAATGTAGTAGGAGATGAATAATTATGATAAAAAGGGAAAAATATTTAAAAAACATTAGACCATTTTATGAGCAAGATTTGATAAAAGTAATAACAGGTATTAGAAGATCTGGAAAATCAGTTATATTAACGCAAATAATAGATGAATTAAAGGAAATTGGTATAAACGAAGACCAAATAATATATGTTAATTTTGAGTTTGCTGACTATATTGATATAACTAATGCTAAAGGACTTAATGATTTTATTGAAAAAAAGCTAGTTAATCCAAATAAATATTATGTATTTTTTGATGAAATACAAAATGTTTTTGGTTGGGAAAAGATTGTTAATTCATTAAAAGCTAAATATAAGGAAAACATCTCGATATTTATTACTGGCTCTAATAGTGATTTGCTTTCAGGAGAATTAGCAACTCATATTGCAGGAAGATATGTATCTTTTAATGTTTATCCATTTACATTTGATGAAGTCTGTGAAATAAAAAATATTCAAAATAAAGATAAATATGAGTTAGAAAAAGTATTTGATGATTATATTATTTGGGGAGGATTACCTCAAAGATTTTCAATGACAGATGAACTTCAGGTTAAAACATATTTATCTGATGTGTATAATTCAATTGTCATTAAAGATATAGTTGAAAGATTTAAAATCAAAGATTTAGATTTATTTAATAAAATATTAACTTTTATTGTTACAACTCCTTCTCAAACATTTTCTGCTGAAAGTCTATCAAATTATTTATTAAATGATAATATCGAAGTATCTAAAATAACTATATATAATTATTTAGAATATATGTGTAGAGCAATGCTTATAAATAAAGCAGATAGATATGACGTACGTGGAAAAAGAATATTAAATGGCAAATATAAATATTATTTAACTGATTTAGGTTTAGGCCAGGTTGTTAATAATGAAAGAAAAAAACAAATGGGTGCTTATTTGGAAAATATTGTTTATAACGAATTAATTTCTAGAGGCTATGATGTTAAAATTGGAGCATTAGAAACTGGTGAAATTGATTTCATCGCAACAAAATTTAATGAAAAAGAATATTATCAAATAACATATCATTTAAATGATGAAATTATAGATAGAGAGTTTGGTGTTTTTAATAATATTCAAGATAATTATCCTAAATATGTTATTTCATGCGATACATTTGATTTTTCACAAAATGGTATTATACATAAAAATATAATTGATTTTTTATTGAATAAATAAGATACTCTTTATTAAAAATTAAGAATTAGTAGAAGTGTAATTTTCAGTTATTTCGTAAGTGTTACCATACAATAACAGTTATTATAGGAGTCTTTCTGGAGTAACGTTGCCATTTTTAAGTTATGCTGGCTCATCTTTATTAGTAAGTATGGCAAGTATTGGAATTATCCTAAATATTTCTAGAAATAGCATAGAAAAAAGTAGTAAGTAATATATCATAAGTATAGTATAAAATGTACAGAATGATTACATTGTATTACAGTATGTTGACAATATATGCAGAAAATATATAATTAAATTAGAAAAGAGGAATAATATAGAAACATCAACTTTAAATGCTAGAAAGGCAGTATTAAGAGAACAAAAATTACCATTTGAGATTAAAAGTAACACCAACTATGAAAAAATGATTTATGACAAACTAAAAGAAGCCGAATTAGAAATGAATAGTACACAAAAAAAGATATACACTAGATGAAGTAATGGATAGTATTAATGGAATAATAAAATAGAGGCAATACGTATAAACTAAAAGTTAAAATAAAAAAAGATTCTCATCCATTGACGAGAATCACACCAATTATTATTAATGTCGCTGCAATTACTTTTTGTATAAACTTATTTTTATTATGATTAAATATAAATTCAACTAAAGCATTAAGAATAGCAGTCAAAGCAAATAGAGAAGCAACAACAGTAACACTACCAAGTTGATAAGCTCTAATAGAAGCATTTAACATTAAAGCCCAAGAAAAAGCCGCTATTAAAAAGTCTTTCCTTTTACATAATTTAAATTCCTCTTTTATATCAGCTACCTTATGTCTACCAAAAATAAATATTAAGATAGAAGGAATAGTAACAGTAATATAAGTATAAAAAGCTAAATTAAAATGATCAGATAAATCAACATTAATTAACATCGCAACAGCAAATAAAAAATTTGCAAAAAAAGACATAATAAAATATTTATTTATAACAATTTTTCCTTTATCATAAGCAAGTATTATATTCGCACCAATAATTAATATAGTACCAAGTAATTTACTAAATACAAATTCCTCTTTTAAAAATATAAATCCAAAAATAATCATAAAAACAGTAGATAGTTGCTTTAACATACTAAAAGTAGAAGGATCGAGTCCATATCTAGCCTCAATATTTAATCTATCAGTAATGGCATATATAAATACAACTATCAAAAGCGTTAATAAAACATTACTATTAATATCTAATTTTATATCGAAAACAGGAATCATCAGTAATGAAAAAACACCTGTAAATAGTTCTAACAAGATAGTTAAAGAACCTGCATTTTTCATATTACGATTAGCGGACTTAAACTTTTGAGCAAATAAAACTCCTGCTATTAAATATATAATTACCCAAAATTGCCATGTATTTATCATTCTATCACCATAACAATTATAGCTTAACTATCATAAATAAGCTAGAGAAAAGTAATTTAAAAATCTAAATAATATGATATAATTATAAATAATGAAGAAAGTAGTATTTATAAGAGTAAAAGGAGTAGATTTATGAACAATAATTTAGGTAATGAAAATGGAAATAATTCCTCAATGAATACAAATAGTCAAATGGATTTAAGTTTACTGTATAATACAACACCTAGTCAAGGAGCAAATAGTATTTCAAATGAAAACACAAACATGAATCAGCCAGTTCAAACTAATCAACCATTGTCTAATTCAAATGAAATCAAACAAACGCCTCAAAACAATATGTCAAATGATGTAAATAACAACTTACAAAATATTTATACTGAAAATAATCAGACACAAACACAAAATCTTAATAATTCTCTTGACCAACCAAGTACTAATAATCAAGATAACTTTTCTAAAGATGATATGGAGTTATTAAAAGCTTTTATTGGAAATAACTGTGAAAAAATAATAACTAAACCGTTTAATTTTGCTGGATTTTTCTTTAATTCATTTTATATGTTTTATCGAAAAATGTTTGCTTACGGTATAATAACATATCTAATTATATTTGCTTTAATGGTGTTTGTTAAGAGTAATGTCGTGAATTTAGTTGTTGTTATTATATTAGGTTTTGTTGTAAATAAAATATATATTTCCTTTGCTGTAAACAAAATAGCAAAAATAAAACAAGAAAACCCTAATAAAGATATAAATGAATTAAAAAGTATTTGTGCATCTAAAGGTGGAGTTAGCGTTGGTAATATTTTTCTAGGTCTTTTAACAACACTCGCTATAAGTATAATAATTGCTGTAGTATCAGTGTTAATAGGTGTTACATCTTTTGCTGGCTCATTCTTTGGCGAATTGATATCTGCCATTAAATCACCAGGAAACGGTCAATATAATGGAGTTCTAGTTTTTGATACATCTGTAAAAATGCAAGATGAATTTTCAGTAACTGTGCCAGGTGAGTTTCAAAATAACTCATCAGATCAAAATTATAACTATGACATAACTGAAACAAATGCAACTGGAATGAGTACTTGTAGTCTAAGCTTTGCCTTACCAATTGGCTATAAATCAGCAGAAGATTTAATAAAACAGCTTTATGACTATTATAGTAAAGATAACAATGTATCAGAAGTAACTAGTACTAATATAAATAATATAAGTTGGCATACTTTCTCTTCTGAAAATGACTTTGGTAAAACGTATTATTATGCAACTGATAAAAATAACAAAGTTTATTTATTAACATATGAACTATTAGGAAATTCAGAAAGTGCTTGTCTTCAATATAAAGATTCAATAGTTAATTCAATTGAAAGTAAATAAAGATAATCAAAAAAGTCAAAGTCTAATTTAGGCTCTGACTTTTTATATGAGAAAGACCAAAACGCACTTCTTTTCTTGAAAATATTAAAAATAGTAGTATAATTATAAGCCGAGGTGATACGTATATGGCTAAGTATCTAGAATGTAAAAGTAATTATCAAAAAGAAAATATTAAAGAAGCTGCTGAATATATAAAACAAGGTAAATTAGTTCTTTTTCCAACTGAAACAGTTTATGGAATAGGCGCAAACGGACTAGATGAAGTAGCTGTTAAAAATATCTTTATTGCGAAGGGAAGAAAACAAGACAATCCTTTAATTTTACATGTTTCAAGTATCGACATGGTAGAAAAAATAGCTGAAGATATTAATGACATTGAATATAAATTAATGGAAAAGTTTTTCCCAGGACCTTTAACTATAATTTTAAAAAGAAAAGATATAGTACCTAATATTGTAACTGGTAACTTAGATACAGTAGGAATAAGAATGCCTAGTAATGAAATAGCCCATGACTTAATAGAATTATCTAATACTCCAATTGCGGCGCCTTCAGCAAACATATCAGGAAAACCATCTGGAACTAATATAGAAGATATCTTTAATGAACTTAGTGATAGAGTAGACTATATTGTTGACGCTGGTCAAACTGATATAGGAGTGGAATCAACTGTAATAAGAGTAATAGATAATACTATTCATATTTTAAGACCAGGAAAAATTACTAAAGAAGATTTAGAAACTGTTGCGAAAGTAATAGTAGATTCTCATGTTTTAGGAGAAATAAAAGAAAACGAAAAAGTACTTTCACCAGGAATGAAATATAAACATTATGCTCCAGACTCAAAGTGTTTACTAATATATAGTAAAGATAATAATAAATTTATAGATAAAGTAAAAGAACTAGAAAGTAAAGAAAATTGTCTAGTACTATGTAAAACATCAAATACTAAGTATTTTAAAAATACATTACCTTTAGGAGAAACTCTAGAAGAAATGTCAAAAAATATATTCACGATTTTACGTAAAGTAGACGATTACAAAGTTGATCTAGTCATAATAGAAGGAGTTGAGCCTACCGGCTTAGGTTTAGCTATTATGAATAGATTAATTAGATCTTGTTCGCATAATTATTTGGAACTATTATAGAAATGCAATAGTTTTTTCTTTAGAATAATGCTATAATCAGTATAGTAGAGGAGCAAATATATGAGAAAAAATTTTATTAAAAAAGTATTGTTAGTGTTAATTGTTAGTCTTTCAGTAGGAGCCGTTTATCTTTATGCATCACCAACAGATGTAGTAACAGACTCAGGATTTGATTCAAGTTATGACTCTGGTGGAAGTAGCTATTCATCTGGAGGAAGCAGCCATTCATCTGGATCATCACGCCGTACCTTAGAAGAATGGAGAAAATTAACAATAGATGAAAAATTACTATCACTCTCACCGCTTTTTATGTTTATCATTATGGTCATTTGGCTATATGTTCGTATATCTCATGATTCTATTATTACTTTATCATTAAATAAAAAGAAAGCAATTACAGCTGAAGAATTTGCTAAGTATATCAAAGATGAAACTATGGAACAATTCATTTTAAATCGTTTTCAAGATTACTTAGCTGTTCAATATGCTTGGATGGAATTTAATTATGATATGTTAAGTAATAAAACAACAAATGAATTGTATAATCAGTATCAAATGCAATTAGAAACATTAAAGGTAAAAGGTCAAAAAAACGTTATGAAAGACTTTATATATACTGATGGTATGATAACTGACATTTCCAAAGTTAATAATCAAACTGTAGTAACTGTAGAAATAATAACTAGATTTTATGATTATATTATAAATGAAAATAGTAAAGTCATAATTAGAGGAACCGACAGCAAAAAAATAAGTATGCATTATCAAATGAAATTTATAAAAGATGATAAAAAGAAAACACCAGTACATTGTCCAAACTGTGGTGCAGAATTAAAAAAGACAAGTACCAATGTTTGTGAGTTCTGTCGAACAAAAATAACTAAGGAAACAGAAGACTGGCTATTATCAGAAAAGAAAGCTATTAGTCAGCAATAATTAAGGTCATTTTATCTAATGATATTTGTAAAAAACATCATTACAAAATTTCCAACCTATGGAGTGAAACAAAAAAGACGCCGATACGTATACATTCTGTAAATCTAAAATAACTAAAGAGTCAGAAGACTGGCTTCTAGCAAGAAAAAGAAGTACAGTATAATAAATATAATACATACAAGGAGAGATAAAAATGGATGAAAAATTTAATGAAACAGAATTTTTAAGTAAAGTAAGTAATACTTATATAATGATTTTAACAGCAATTATGACTGATAATATTAAAAGAGTAGAACATAAAATAAGTCCAAGTGTTAAGGAACAACTATTAAAGATTACAGAAGAATTAAATAGAAAAAATTTACGTCAAATGTATGATGAATTAAATGTAAAAAATATAGTAATAAAACAAAAGTCTGAAAAAGAAAATCATTATGAAATAACCGTATTACTAACGTCTAGATATATGGATTATCAAGTAGATAAAACAACAGGAAAATATGTATCCGGCATAAATACAGAACGTGTAGAAAAAGAACACTATTTAACATTTAGTAAAATAAAAGATGCTAAAGAAACAGGAATTATAAAAGAGTGTCCAAACTGTGGTGCAAGTATAGATTCTAATAATACCGGAATATGTCCATATTGCAGATCTGTATATAATTTAAAAGACTATGACTGGATTTTAACTGAAATAAAGTAGGTGACAATATGTTAGAGGTAAATAATATTACCAAAGAATTCAAAAAAAAGACATCAGAAAAAGAAACTATTACTTTCCTAGCTAATGAAAATATTTCCTTTACTGCAAAACCAGGTGAAGTAGTAGGCATTCTAGGACCAAATGGTGCCGGTAAAACAACATTACTAAGAATAATTGCTGGTATTATGGAGCCTAGTAAAGGAACCATAAAAATAGATTCAAAAACATACAAAAAAGACTCTATCACAATAAAAAAAGAAATATCCTATCTATCTGGCAATACAAAATTATATAAAGATATTTCGCCATATGAATTATTAGAAATGACAGCTTCATACCATGGTCTATCTAAAAAAGAATATCAAAAAAAGATAGAGGAAATTAGTAATAAATTTAATATGAACTCCTTTCTTCATCAAAGAATAGGAACGCTTTCCACTGGTCAATATCAAAGAACTAGTATTTCAAGATGTCTAATCCATAATCCAAAATACTATATTTTAGATGAGCCAACGTCAGGATTAGATGTTATATCCAGTAAAACAATAATAGACTTTATAAAAGAAATGAAAAAAGAAAATAAATGTATTTTATATTCAACTCATTATATGGAAGAAGCAGAAAATATTTGTGACAAAATAGTCATGATAAATAAAGGTAAAATAATTATAGAGGGTAGTAAAGAAGAAATATTTAAGAAAACAAAAACAACTAATTTAAGAGATAGTTTCTTTGCTTTAGTAGGTGATAACTATGAATAAGAATAATATTAAAATTACTATAAAAAAAGAACTAAGATCAATATTTCGTGATAAAAAAACCATTACTTTAATATTTTTATTTCCTTTACTAATTGCTTTCTTCGTCTTTTATTTATCAAGTACCTATGAAAATAGTATTAATGATAAAACAATTTATACTGTTGGCATAAACTATGAACCTAATGAAATAGAAGCTAAGTTAATAAAAGAAAATCAATTAAAAATTAAAAAATATTCAGATTTAAAAAGTATGGAAGAAGCCTTTAAAAATCATGATGTGTCGGCTTATGTCTATTATGATGTAAAAGAAAATAAGTATACAATATACTCTGATGAAGGAATGAATGGTATGGCTTCTGTTGAATATGTAACTTCTTATTTAAGCCAGTATAATAACTATATAGGTAATGAATATTTAATAAATAAAGATATTGATCCAGAAGAAGTATATAATAATTTCTCTATTGAAACAAAGTACATAGAAGGAGAAAACTATTTACTAGAAACAATTCTTTCTATTGCCTTTACTTATATAATTATTGCTGCGTCTATGGCTGCATCTACTACCGCAACAAGTGCAACAGCTGTCGAAAAAGAACAAGGTACATTGGAGACAATTTTAACATTCCCAGTAACTAGTAATGAATTAATTACCGGCAAGTATCTAGCAACTTCAATTATGAGTCTATTTTCATCTTTATTTGGCTACATTATAACTATTGGAAGTTTAATAATCGCTAAAGGGAAATACAAAGTTTATGAAGATATAAGTTTATTTTTTACACCAGAAAATATTATTATTGGAATTATAATATGTATAGCGGCATCACTTCTAATATCTGGCTTAGCTATAGCTCTAACAGCTAATACAAAAAGCTACAAAGAAGCTCAAATAGCTAGTCAAATTTTAACATTTATTACTTTAGTACCAATGTTTATATCTATGTTAAATGTTGAAATAATAAGTAAACTATATTATATGATACCAATATTATCACATGTTCAACTATTAATGGATATTTTTACAGTTAAGGTCAACTATTTTAATGTTATTGTTTGTCTAGCCTCATCAATTATAATTTCAATTATAATTATAAAAATAATTGTAAAACAATTCAAATCAGAAAAAGTACTTTTTAATTGAAGAAATATAAATTTTATGATATATTTAATTCGTCAAGGAAACTTGATGAAAAAAGGAAGCATTCAGTTGACTCGAAAATTGAATGCCTACCATTTTTGTATGGGACATTTAATTCCTAAGAATTAAGTGTCATTTTTTTATAACAATAATCAATATGATTAAAAGAAATAAAATGATAGAGAGAGTGTTTAAAAACTTCAAGATAAAGG
>CAVKYO010000007.1:0-14943 GCA_963660495.1 Acidaminococcus fermentans | reverse complement strand
TATTACCTTTTGGAATAGTATCATTAATTAAATTATTTATATCAGTTTGTACTTGAGTTAACTTACTTCCTAACATACTACCAGATGTATCAAGTACTAATATAACATCAGTATAATCATTCTTTAATTTCTCTACTGTGTTTAGTTTTAACTTAATTCTAGCCTTCCCTTTACTTAGCCAAGATGCAGACTTAGTTATTTGCCAAGAACCTTCATCTTTATCAGAATATGATAATGTAGTTGAAGGTATTGTTACACTTGATACTGGTGTTAAACTAGCTAGTGAACTACTTATAAACACTATTAAAAGTCCTATCAAAAGGATAGAACTTAATATGACTTTTTTATTACTTAAAAGTTTGGCACAATTAAAACGTCTGTCTGTCTGTCTGTCTGTCTGTCTGTCTGTCTGTCTAAGGATAGACTTTATTTTATACCTTGTCAACATATTTATCGCCAAACCTTTACTTTTTACTACACTTACATTGTATCAGTTATTCACCTAAATTTCAACACTATACCTCACCAATGTAATCAATAAGCCTTAAGAATAATTCAATATATTCCTTAGAAAGACCTCTTTTCTTAAGCTTTCTAATTTCAATTCTTTTCTTCTTTAAAGGAATAGATCCAAACATTATAGCGGCAATATCCTCTTTTAAATAAGTATTAATCTTTAAATCAATTAAAACACTCTTAACATCATCATTAATTAATCTTACCGCATCTATTTCAATATCTTTACCCTTACAATTAATAGTTAACTGACCAACACTTAAACAATCATTAATTTCAACAACAAAGTCAGTTCCATCAACATAACTAGTAAAATCAACTCTTTCATTATTAAAATAAGCTGAAACACTATCCGCCTGCTTAGTATTTCTAAATACCATTTTATAATTTCTTCTATCAGGTACAATACCAGATTTACCTTCAATAGATCTAATAATAACAGTATAATTATTTCTCAAGTAATTATAATCAATAGAAGTCTTTAAAAAATATCCTTCTTTATATAATGAAGTAACTCCATCATCCTCATATAATGTATAAGTATTACTTATACCAGGAAATATCTGTATCTCTAAATCAGTAGGAATACCAGTATTATTATAATCACTTCTATTAGATAAAGGTATTATAGAACCAGCATGAGCAAATACAGGATAATCATCTTCTTTAAAGAATGAAATATATTTTTTATTACCAGGGAACTTTTTACCAGTAATAAAATCATACCAAATACCATCAGGTATAAAGAATCTATGAAGAGTTCTATTCATAACTGGATCTAATTTTTCAAGTATTGGACAAACTAATAATTGAGATCCAAAATAATACTGATTTCTATATAAATCATCATCAAATACCCACATATAATTATAATAAAATGGCTGAATCAAAGGTATTCCAGACTTAGTATAATTATAAGCTTCAGTATATAAGTAAGGTATTAATCTATGTCTTAATCTTAAATAATCAGCCGCAATAGACTCTGTTTGAGCATCCCATAACCAAGGTTCTTTTTTATAATAAGGTCCTCTAGCACCATGGAATCTAAAAATTGGTCCAAAGGTACTTAACTGTAAATATCTAACATAAAGATCTCCTTCTTCAATACCTCCATGATTACCAGCGACATCATGACTCCACCAACTAACACCAATATTAGAAGCACTTAAATACATAAATGGCAACTTCTTTAAATTTTCCCAACTAATCTCACTAGATCCACCATATAATATTCCATATCTATGAGCTCCATAAATACCATTTCTAGATAATAACATTCCTCTTTTACTTACATTTCTCTTAGAATCTAAATATAAATAATGACTAAAAGCCCAAAGATTACTAATATTTTTCTTATCACCATAATAATCATTCCAAAAGAAATCAACGCCATATGTCGACTCTAAAGGATGTAAGAACATCTTAAAAACAACATCCAACAACTTAGGATTTAAAGGATCAAATTTAATAATACTATTATCTGTAATACCTAAATATTCACAAGCTTGTTTATAATAAGTCTCATGTTGATAAATACCTTCTCCTGGATTAATACATAAACCAACTCTAATACCACGTGCATGAAACTTATCTATCATCTTCTTTGGATCTGCAAATAACTCATTATTAAATGAAAAACCAGACTTTAATCCTTGAATATTACCTATATTTCTATAATGCCAATCATTATCAAAAACCATTATAGATAAAGGAATTCTTTTCTTCTCAAAATTACGTATTAATCCATCTATAGAACCATCATCATATGTAATATTTCTACTCCACCAATTACCTAAAGCATATCTAGGTATAAGTGAAGGATATCCAGTCATTTTAAAATAATCCGATAAAGCATGTCTAAAATCTTTATCATACATAAATACATATATATCAACATGTCCTTTTTCAGGATCAGATAATGTACCATCTTCCATTATAATTTTATTATTAGAGTCATCTATAGAAGCAAACCCATCTAAAGAATACAAACCATTTGTATAAGGTGTATCAACATCTACACTTACCATATTTCCTTTTAAATTTCTAGCTTCTGGATGACCAACATACCAATCTTTATTTCTATCTCTATCACGACTAATTAATGTTATTTTTAAATTACGCATAGGATCTACTTTATTACCAACAAATGGTTTATCAATCATATATATCAATGAAAAACATTTAGTAGTTATCTCTAATATATTACTATCTTGTCTAGCAGATACATTAGCAGTACCAATATCTCTTCTTAGTATTAATTGTGTTGGTCTATCTACAAATTGTTCAGAAGGAGAATATTCAAGTCTAACTACTCTATCACTAAGCACAGAAATACGGTAAAACTTACCTTTAAAAGTAGTTTTATCGCTACATTTTACTCTTGTATAATCAACCTCAAACTGTTTTCCCATTGGATACATACCAACACCTCTTATATTCTAGTAACATAATATCATAAATTAATAAATATTCCAAGAAGAAAAGCTTCAAGAAAATTTTATTTATCTAAAAATTCTGCATAATATTCTTCAAATGAAATATCATTATCATATATATATTTAGCTATTTTTTTACCTACATATCTATAATGCCAAGGTTCACTTCTAAAACCTGTAATAGAAAGATTAGCCTTAGTAAATCTCAAAATAAATCCATATTTATAAGCATTATCTAACATCCATTCATATTCTTTAGAATCTGCAAATACATTACTACTTGTACTTCCTATATCAAAAGCAAGACCAGTTTGATGTTCAGAAAAACCTGGTAAAGCAACATATCTACTAACATATCCTTCGCCATATAAATCTTTATATGTATTACAAATACTTTCCTGATCCTGATAAGATCTATAACTAGAATTAATTACTAATTCTAAACCTTCCTTTTTAGCAGCTTCATACATATTTTTAAAAGCTACTACAGCTTCTCTATTACCTTCTTGTACTTCACCATTACAATATTTATCATCAAATGTAACTAAATCATCTGGAACAAAATCTTCACTTAATTTATAGTGTTTATTAACAAGCATATCTCTTGAAAATTTATCTACATTAATAGGATCTACGTAATCATCTTTATCCATACTTAAATTAACAAATAACACAGTTGTTTCTTCATCTTCACCAGTTTCACTAGAATACTTAACATAACGATCATAATATTTTAATTTAGCATAACTAAGACTATAAAACTCCTCTAAGTACTTTATTTTATCTCTTTTCGCAAACTCACTAACATCACTATCATTACCATGAGCAAGTATTAAAGAAATATTACTGTTACTATAACCTTTATCAATTAAAGTATTAATATTTTTAATTATATTTTTCTGTTTCTGATACTTTATCTTTGAATAACTATCTAAATTAGCTTCTTTATAATATTTACTCTTAAAAGCTTCATTTAAAGTATCTGAATATTCATAAGATTTAATAGTATCTTTTTTCCCAAGTAATAAGATTTTTTTACTAGCTTCTTTATCATAACCAAGTTTACTTATATTATTTACTTGATATGTATAGAATAAAAAAACACCAAGAAAAATCAAAATTATAATTAATATAATTTTTAATATAACTATAAAAGGTTTCTTTAGTTTTAATTTTTTTCTTTTTGCCAAGTATAACCAGCCTCCATTATAAATTAATTGTACCATAATTTAATATAAATATGATAAAATATTTTATATCTGGTGATGTATATGGAAAATGTTTTTAAATATAGTAATAGTAATAAAAGGTATCATACTTTAGATTATTATTATAAGAGTAAGTTTAATCAAAAGGTATTTAAAGTAAGTTTAGATGCTGGTTTTAGTTGCCCTAATATTGATGGAACTGTAGGCTATTCTGGCTGTATATATTGTTCTAAACTGGGTTCTGGTGAATTTGCTGGTAATAAAAATGAACCTATTGAAGAACAGTTTAAAAAGATTAGAGATATAATGTTATTAAAATGGCCTAACGCTAAATACATTGGCTATTTCCAAGCACATACTAATACTTATGCTCCTGTTGAGAAATTAAAAGAACTACATAATAAGATTTTAAATCAAGAAAATGTCATTGGTCTAAGTATCGCAACAAGACCGGACGCTATAACTGATGAATGCTTAGACTATTTAGATGAACTTAATAAAAAAACATTTTTAACAGTAGAACTTGGTCTTCAAACTACTAATGAAAAAACATCTAAATTAATAAATAGATGTCATACTCTAAAATGTTTTGAAGACATGGTAAAAAAACTACGTAAAAGAAATATAAATGTAGTTGTTCATATTATTAATGGTCTTCCTTATGAAACTAAAGAAGATATGTTAAACACTGTAAAATATTTAAATAGTTTAGATATTCAAGGTCTAAAAATACATATGTTAAGTATTTTAAAAGATACTGCTTTAGAGAAAATGTATGAAAAAGATAAATTTAAAATGCTAACTAAGGAAGAATATATTGATATTGTAATAAGTCAATTAGAATTATTAAGACCAGAAATAGTTATCCATAGAATTACTGGTGACCCTAAAATAGATGATTTAGTTGAACCTTCTTGGCTAACTAAAAAGTTTTGTGTACTAAATGACATTGATAAAGAAATGGTAAGAAGAAATACTTATCAAGGAAAATATGTAAAATAAGTAAAATAATGTAAACTTATTATATTTTTTAAAAGAAATAAAGACTTTGTCAAAAATAAAATATAAAATATTAATAGGTGTATTTTATGAAAGATTTAAGTAAAAAGCAAAGAAAAAAAAGTAAATTAATTATATCAACAATTATAGTAGCGTTTGTCTTAATATTTTCAGGATCTATTTTTGCCTATACAGAATACACTCATCAACAAAATGATAAAATTCTTTTAGAAAAGATTGAATTAGAATATAAAAGTTTTTTTAAGGATAATAAGCCAAAAGATAATTTAACAGTAAATAAAGTTAGTTCAACTAAAAAAGAAGCTAAAAAAATTAAGGCACATAAGGAAAAGGCTCAAAAATTAATCAAGAAATTATCTGATCTTGAAGATTATTTAACAGTAAAAGATGAAATTCAAAGTTGCTACAAAGAAACTACTATGAATTCAACTGTTACTACAAAGGATATAAGTAATTTAAAAACTAAGGTTAAAAGGTTAAATAGTACTTACCAAAAATATCTTGAAAACTACATTACTGATTTAGAAAGTCAAAGATCTAATATAGATATTGAGGAAGAAAAGATAAAAGCATTATATACTGATGAAACTAAGTCTACTTTAAAGGATGGTATAACTTTAAATGATGTTGAAGCTGTTAGACTAAGTCTAAACACTCTTCCACAAGAAAATATTAAAGAAACAGGAAATAAAGATTTAGATAACGCTATTAATATTATAAGTGCAAAAGAAGAAGAAGCAAAAAAACAAGCTATAGAAGCTGAAAAGAAAAGACAAGCCGAAATTCAAAATGCCTGGGTAATTTTAAATGTACCATATATCAGTCAAAATTATAATAATGTTGAAAATGGTTGTGAAGCAGCATCTTTATTAATGGCTTTACAATATAAAGGATATTTAAAAGATATGACACTATATCAATATGCTACTGATATGCCAAAGAGTGCAACTAATAATGCTCAAGAAGGTTTTACTCATGATATTTTCACTAAGAATCCAAGCAATGTACCACATTGGATTGCTCCAGAACCTTTAGCGAAGTTTGGAAGAACTTCTTCTGGAAATCAAAATATTGTTAATATAACAGGTGCGACCCTTGACGATTTAGATCGTGAATTAGATAATGGTAATCCCGTTATAATTTATTTAACAGCTATGTTTAAAACACCAGGTACTTGGATAGAAGGAGCACCATTAAATTTACATGTTCAACTATTAGTAGGTTATAATAAAATAACTAAAGAGCATTTAATAGTTGATCCTTGGACATATACAACAGGAAGAACAAAATGGATAATGCCAAGACAAACAGTTGAAAGTATATATAATTCTTTAGGTAAACAAAGCGTTGTTATAAGATGATAAAAATTTATATTTTAATAATAAATATATTAGGATTTTTTCTAATTCTTATCGATAAAATAAAAGCTTGTAAAAACAAATGGCGAATAAAAGAAAACACCTTCATTTTACTAGCATTACTTGGAGCAGGTCCAGGTGAAATACTTTCTATGTTAATTTTCCATCATAAAACTAAAAAGAATAAGTTTATAATTCTTATTCCCATAATTATAATAATTCAAACTATTATCTACATAATTTTAAAGAAATCATAAATCAAGACGAGTAAAATTAATTATCACTCGTCTTTTTTTCAGTCTTTACATAAACTTTTGTAGAAGAAGCCTTCTCACTAGTCATTGGCTCAAAATCTAAAATTAATAACTGTTCATTAAATCTATTTATTAAATCATCATTACCAGTAGCAAGAACTTTTATTGAAAAATCTCTAGTAGCATTTCTAGCCATTTCTCTTTTAAAACCAGGTCTCATAATCTCATCAAGAGAACTATCTATATCACGATAAAGCTGCGACTCTTTATACAAAGTAGATGGAACAATTTCATCATATTTAGGACAATACATTGTATCATACAAACAGCCTTCTATTTGTTCATGTGATAAAACATCATAAATAAATCCATTAAATTCAACCAAAATACGTCTTTCTTCTCCATTTCCAGTTCTAGATAACTGTGTCGTTGTATGAATAATATTACCATCACCCAAAGCAGTAGCTAATATTACGCCTTTAGTAACAGCGTCATTAATATTAGATGAATCAAGAACTTCAAATATTAAGTCACCAGGAATACCATGATAATATATACTAGATAATTTATCGTATACATCTGTATCTGAAAATGTATAAAACATATGATTTTCTTTGCCAAATTCTCTTAACATTTGATATTTATGTTCAAAAACCTTTAATTTTAACTTCTTCAATTCATCCTTAATAGACATAAAACATTCACTCCAATTCACAGCATATTATAAATTAATATAAGTAAAAATACAAGAAAAAAAAGAAGCGAGCTTCTTATTTTCCAGAACGATCTATCATTTCATTTATCGTAGTTCCAACAGTTGCCAAGTTTTGTAATTCACTAGGAACGATAATCTTAGTAGCATTACCATTAGCAACTTTTACCATTGCCTCATAACTCTTATATTTTAATACTGCATCATCCATACCAGCATCTTTTAAAAGTTTTAAACCTTCAGCAGTAGCTTGTTGAATTTTTACAATAGCTGTTGCTTCACCTTCAGCTTCTCTAATATGAGCTTCTCTTTTAGCATCAGCTCTTAAAATAGCACTTTCTTTTTCACCTTCAGCAATCAATATAGCAGACTTTTTTTCACCTTCTGCTCTTAAGATTGCTTCACGACGCTCACGTTCTGCACGCATTTGTTTTTCCATAGCTTCCTGAATATCCCTAGGTGGTAAAATATTTTTAACCTCTACACGATTAACTTTAATTCCCCATGGATCAGTAGCCTCATCCAAAATAGAACGCATTTTAGAATTGATAACATCACGAGAAGTCAATGTTTCATCTAATTCTAATTCACCAATGATATTACGTAATGTAGTAGCAGTTAAATTTTCAATTGCGTTAACTGGATTTTCAACTCCATAACAATATAATTTTGAATCTGTTATTTGTAAGTAAACAACAGTATCAATTTGCATAGTAACATTATCTTTTGTTATAACAGGTTGTGGTGCGAAGTCCCTAACAGTTTCCTTCAAACTAACTACATTCGCAACTCTTTCGAATACAGGAATAACATAATGAAGTCCTGTTTGCATAGTTCGATGATAAGAACCAAGTCTTTCAACTACCATTGCTTTAGACTGTGGAATAATTTTAATACCTGACGCTAAAACAACTAAAATAATAATGAATAATATTAACCCAAATCCCATTTAATTTTCCTCCTTTTCAACAACAAGTTTTACGCCATCGACTTTTTTTACTATAACTTTTTCTGAAACATCACACACCTCATCACAAATAGCCGTCCAAGTAGAACCTAATACTTTAACTTGACCATAAACATCTGGAGCAATCTTCTTTATTACTTCAGCACGCTTACCAATAACACGATCATAATTAGTTGGCTCAATTCCTGTTTTTTTAAACTTTTTAACCAAAGGTTTAGTAACTAATAAAGCAATAATACTAATTATAATAAAGCACAAAACTTGAAGCAAAAGTACATCACTAAACAAAGCTATAACCATAGCGAAAAATGCTCCTATCGCAAACCAAATAGAAACTAAGTTTACAGTAGATATTTCAACAAAAATCAATAATAAGCAAAGTACAAACCAAAAAATAGCCATAAAACTCACCTCTTTAATTTATATTATATGAAATGAAACGACAAATTTCAACAAAATACCCTAAAAAAATCTTGTTAATATAAAAAAATTATAATATAATTGAATAAAAGATAAGGAGTAACATAGCATATGGGAAAACTCACAAATAAAGAAACACGCATAATTTCTATTGCTTTAACTTCTTGGGGCTTGATACTAACAGGTTCTGGTTATGCAATGCAAGGCATGACAAATACAAAATCAGAAGTAATAAAAAATGACTTAGAAATAGTACATAAAAGAGTCGCAGAAGTAAAATCAAATGAAATTAAGCTAAAAGATATAGAATTAGAAATCAATAACACATTAAGCGTAGATGTCAAAGACTACCTAGAAAACATAGATGAAATTGACTCAGATACACTAAAAGAATTAAAATTAGACACTTCAATGATAAAAACTACTGAAGCAGGTAGTTATACATATACAATTTCTTATAAAAAGAAAAAATATAATGGAACAGTAGTTATAAAAGAAAAAAAATTACCAGAAGTAGATTTAACAGTCAATAATCTTTCTTTAACAATAGGTTCACCATTATCAACAGATAAACAAGTATACATCAAAGAAACATTAACTGATGAAGTAAAAGAAAGTATTATCATTGATTTAACCCAAGTTGATACTCAAAAAGCTGGTACATATAAATATACAGTTACATACAACAGTATATTATATACTGGTAATATTACAGTATATGAGCCACAACAAAAAGTATTAACACCGTCAAATGGAACTGAAGATAAGGATAAGGATAAGGATAAAGAAACAGAAAAAAAAGAAGAGGCAAAAGATCCAGAACAAACAGAAAAAAATCAGTAAAAAATCATATCAAATAAGATATGATTTTTTATTTAATTTAATCTAATCCAACAATTTTTTCATCAACTATATCAATTTTTTCATAATTTGGAACAATAGGTAAACCAGGCATAGTCATAATATTACCTAATAAAACTGTAATAAATTCTGCACCAGAGTATAAACACACATCTCTTACAAAAACTTTAAAATCAGTCGGTGCACCAAGTTTTTTTGCATCATCAGAGAAAGAATATTGTGTCTTCGCAACACAAATTGGAAGATTAGACTTTCCTAAAGCATTAATTTCTTCAATTTTCTTCATAGCTTCTTCACTATATTCAACTGAAGATGCTCTATAAATATCTGTACAAACTTTTTCAATTTTTTCACATACAGATAAATCATCTTCATAAAGAAACTTAAAATTTTTCTTTGAAGAGCAAACTTCAATTACTTGTTCAGCTAAATCAATTGCACCATCTCCACCATCAGTATACGCTGTACTTATAGAAAATTTTGCACCAAGCTTAATACAGTAATTTTTAACAAATTCAACCTCAGCATCAGTATCAGTCGTATATTTATTTAAACACACTACAACTGGAACACCGTACTTGTTAAGATTTTCCACATGTCTTTCCAAATTAGAAATACCAGACTTTAAAGCCTCTAAATTTTCTTTAGTAATATCATCTTTAGAAACACCACCATTATATTTTAATGCCTTAATAGTTGCGACTAAAACAATACAGTCTGGACTAATAGAAGCTTTGCGACATTTAATATCCAAAAACTTTTCAGCACCAAGATCAGCTCCAAAACCAGCCTCAGTAATCATATAATCGCCCAATGACAATCCCAACTTAGTCGCAACAACGCTATTACAACCATGAGCAATATTCGCAAAAGGACCACCATGAATAATTGTAGGAGTATGTTCCAAAGTTTGAACAAGATTTGGTAAAAACGCATCCTTTAATAAAACAGTTAAAGCTCCCTCAATATTTAAATCCTTTGCATATAACACTTCATTTTTACTATTATAACCAATGATTATATTACCAAGTCGTCTTTTTAAATCATCAACCGAATCAGCCAAACAAAATAAAGCCATTATTTCACTAGCCGCAGTAATTGAAAAATTATCATTTCTATTTTCCAAAGTAATTTTTCTTAACGCTCTATCATTAACATCTAAACATCTTTTAAAAACAACTCTATCAATATCAAGTTTATTACCATGATAAATATGATTATCTATAGCGGCACACAATAAATCATTCGCAGCAGTAATAGCATGAAAATCCCCTGTAAAATGTAAATTAATATCTTCCATTGGAACAACTTGACTATATCCACCACCAGTTGCTCCACCCTTAATTCCAAAAACAGGTCCCATAGAAGGCTCTCTAAGAACAATAACTGGATTCTTTTTTAACTTATTTAAAGCATCACCAAGACCAATACTGACAGTAGTCTTACCCTCACCATATGGAGTAGGATTAATAGCAGTAACTAAAACTAACTTTGCTTTATACTTAAGAGAAGAATATCTGATTTTAGCTTTATCAGTTCCATAAAGTAATAAGTCTTTTTCTTTTAAACCTAATCTCTTCGCAACATCTACTATATTCTCCTTAACATTATTCTGTGCTATTTCAATATCACTCATCAAATCACCTCCTAATAATTATACCATGAGAAACATTGAAACTTGTTAATTAAAAGTAAAATACTGTCATAAAAACTAAAAATGAATAGGTCAAAAAGAAAAATTAGCAGTAAAAACTAAAAACAAAAATTAAAAACCTTGATTTGTCACAATAAAAAAAATCTGATAATATCATAACCGTTAAGAAAAAAAGGAGGAATAATATGAAAAAAATAATATTTTTCTTAGCGGTAACTTTATCATTAATTTTACCATTTACTGTAAAAGCCGAAAGCGCTCAATTTTACGAAGGGGAATACATAGATAATGTATGGATGAATCGAGTCGACAACAAAACTATATATTATCAAAAAGCCCGTACATATAAACAAATAGGTACAGAAAAATATGCTTATTGTATAGAACCTTTTACAACTTTTAAACAATCAAGCCAATACACAAGTACTATCAACCCAAATAATTTAACAGAAGAACAAAAAGAAAGAATAGCAGCAATAGTACACTTTGGATACAACTATAGGTCACATACAGCAAAATACTGGTATGCCATTACTCAAATGATGATATGGAAAACAGTTGCTCCAAACAACGACTTTTATTTTACTGATTCTTTAAACGGTAATAGAATAAATGCATATCAATATGAAATGAATTATATAGAAACATTAATTCGAAACTATTTAAAAGAACCAAGCTTTGCTAATAAAACTTACGATATCGTAGCAGGAGAAACATTAAAAATAGAAGATTTAAATAACATGGTATTTTATTATAAAACAACCAACAAAAACGTAACTGTAGATGGATATAAAGTATCAATAAATAATTTACCGGTAGGAGAACATGAAATAACATTCACACGAAAAGAAGAAGTCCATGATACACCAGTTGTATTTTATCAAGCAGAAGGAAGCCAAAACTTAGTAACAATAGGTAATATTAAAGAAAAACAAATAAAAATAAAAATAAATGTTAAAGAAACTGAAGTAAATATCAATAAATTAGATAAAGATACCAAAACAACAAAAAGCAGCGGACAAGCAACTTTGTCAGGAGCTAAATACAAAATACTAGATCAAAAAAAGAATGAGATTCAAACAATAACAATTGATGAAAAAAGCCAAAGTACAATTAAAAATTTACCATATGGAAAATATTACATTCAAGAAATAAGTGCCGGATCTGGATACACTATAGATAATGAACTACATAGCTTTGAAATAACTAAAGATAATCCTAAAATAACTTTAAATTTATACAACGAAGTTATTAAAACAAAAATAATAATAAATAAAAAATATTTAGAAGATGAAACACTATATCCAGAAAAAGACATAAAGTTTGCTATATACGATAATAACAAAGACTTAGTAGCAAAAATTACAACAAATGAAGAAGGAATCGCAGAAATTACTTTGCCGTATGGAAATTATACTATAGGTCAAGTAAATACAACAGAAGGCTATGACACAGTTGAACCATTCGATATAATAGTTAAAGATACAAACGAATTAACATATAACCTAGTAAATCATAAAATAAAAGTACCAAACACTAATAGTAATGTAGAAGATATATCTTTCATAGAAAAAATAATTACCATCATATTATATACACTACTTTATGTATAAAAAAATCATAATAATATTAATACTTGTAATTATTTTATCATTGACAACAACAAAGACAGTAAATACTACAAATAATAATATTATAAAAGAAATTATACCTAAAATAATATTAAATACTAAAGAAGAAAATAAAGAAGAATCCAACAAAGAATCACCTATAGGAAAAATACATATATCCAAAATAAATGTAGATAAACCGTTATATAAAGTTGAAAGTAATTTAAACAATGTTGAAAAAAACGTCACAATATTAAAAGATTCTTCAAGTCTATTTGTTCTAGCAGCTCACTCTGGAACTGGATACAATGCCTATTTTAAAGATTTAAACAAGTTAAATATAAATGATACAATTAATTTAACATACAAAAATAATAATTATACTTACCAAGTAATAAACATCTTTGAACAGGAAAAAACAGGCTATATAAATATAAATGAACAAGAATATGATCAATTATTTTTAACTACTTGTAGTTACAATGAAAATAAACAATTAATAATCGAATGCAAAAAAATAAATAGTAATTGAAACTATTTATTTTTTTGTAAGTACTTCTAGAGCTTTTTGTAACTGTAAGTCATTATCATCACTTGCATTAGAAGCGTACTCATCACTCTGCTTTACTTCTATATCTGGAACTACACCTGTATCATTAATCCAATTTCCTTTAGAAGTTAACCATTTTTCAGTAGTATATTTCAAACTAGAACCAGTGGAAAGTTCAACTGATTTCTGTACTGTACCCTTTCCATAAGAAGTAGTACCTATAATAGTTGCTTTCTTATAATTTTCTTGAAAACATGAAGCTAATATTTCAGATGCAGAAGCTGAAGACTCATTTATTAAAACAACAACCTCATATTTACGAGTTTCTTTAGTAGAAGAATAAACTTTCTTCTTTTCTCCTTTAGTTTCTATTTGATATAATACTGTTTTTTTATTGAAAAACATTGATAAGATATCATCAACTTGACTTAAATGTCCACCTGGATTATTTCTTACATCAATAATCAAAGAATCTATTTTCTGTTTCTCTAAAGATTTTAAATTACTTTTAAATTGACTATAAGTATTAGAAGCAAACGTTTCTATAAATATATAACCAATGTTTTTATTATTCCCTTCAATTATCTTACTACTAACAGAAGGGATTTCAACAGTACCTCTAGTAATTGTTATTTCAACTTCTTTATCATTCCTCAAAAACACAAAATTAGAAGAAACATTAGTACTACCCTTAATATAGTTAGAAATATCTGTTAAAGACATATATCTAACATCAGTTCCATCAATTGATACAAATATATCACCTATTTCAACTCCCGCCTTTAGAGCCGGAGAATTGTCAAACATATCAACTACAATATTACCTTTTTCTTCATCATGAGAAACAGTAGTACCAATACCAACATAACTGCCATCAATTTTTTGATTAAAACTTTCAGTAGTATCATCATCCATATAATAAGAATAAGGGTCATCCAAAGCACCAACCATACCATCAATCGCAGCATTTAATAATTCTTTTTCCGAAACTTCATCATAATAATTATCTCTAATCTTCTGATAAGTACTTAAGAGTTCACTTTCATATGAAGACTTTTCCGTAGTAAAAGCCTTACTATACGTCAAAATACATCCCACAACTATACCAAACAATATAGAAATAATAACCAGCATAATAACTTCCGGTATACTAAAAGAACTATATTCGTCAGGCCATAATTTATTTTTTATTTTTCTTAATGAATTATTTAAACGTTTATTTTTCTTTTTTAACTTATCAAACTTAATTTTTTTCATTATACCACCCTAAAATATATAATATCACAATAATTTCAAAAATAATATCAAATCACAACAAAAGAATATGAATAATTTGTAAAAATGATAGTAATTTTTACTACAAATAATTAGTGAAAAT
>CAVKYO010000006.1:0-65926 GCA_963660495.1 Acidaminococcus fermentans | reverse complement strand
CTACATAAATAATTATCACTTATTTGTGCCTACACACACTATTTGACAATTATCCGAAATTTTATAAATTGAAATTTGTCTTTTGTTCTTATCTAATATATAATGTATGTCATCAGTTAGTTTTATCGAAAAAGTTGGATTGTTTGCTGTTACATTAATTTTAATATAGCTGATTATTTTGCGTTTATCCCATGGAGATCTTCCTGCATCTTGTATTTCAATCAATTGTGGAACTGTTATTTTTTCAGTAGTAAAAGTATTGGTTGCTGGATTGAGTTTTGTGCCTGATGTATTGATTTCAATATAGTTTCTCCATTAGTTATTTTTGATGATTCTATTCCATTACATATTAAGCCGTCGGCTATCCAGAGTGTTTGTCCTGCACTTCCATATGCTATGGCTATATCTATAAAATTATTTATTTTTACTTTTTCGATTAGTCTTAATAAACTATCATCTTCTTTGTTTGTTTCTTCTGTTGTACTGTTATTTTCATTTGTCTTTGTGTTTTTTCTTTGTATATTTATATATTCACCAATGGTAGTTAGTAAAACTCCAATTATTATTAGTGATACAATAATTAGCTTTTTTATTTTTATTCATTTCTTACCTCTATATTTTTGTCTAATTTATGGTTACTATTTTATTAAATTCGCCTGCACCAGCTGGGATGATTAGTTTTACAATGATTGATAATTTTCCATCTTCATTTACAAAGTATTGTAGTGTATTATCTTTTAATGAATTTTTGTAATTATTTATACTTTCATTTTTATAGGTATTGTAGTCTTCTTTAGTTACATAGCTCATTTCAATTAGATATTCTTTTAGTTTATTTGCTACTGCATTTTCTACAAATTGTTCTATATTGTCTTCACTATATCCTAATTCTTTATATACTTCTTCATAAGTTAATTTTTTACCTGTTTTTAAACTTATGTTATATGTTTTGTATTTTGGTCTTGGTAAATCTGAATAATGGTATGAATATGTTGTTATTAATGATGCTATATTTTCTCCTATGTATTGATTGTAATTACATTCATCTAATATTGGCGATGCTTCATTAACTTCTTCATTATAAGTTTTTATTGCTTCATTAAATGTGGCTTTTATTTCCTCATTTGCTTCTTTTGCATATTCTGAATCGATATTAATATATGGAGCTTTAATCTGATCGGCACTTATTAATTTTTTTTCATGCTCTACTATATTTTTTTCATATTGGGCTTCATATATCCAGTCTTCATTTTCATTCAATTTTTTAATTTCAGTATTTATACTTGTTGTTGTTTCTTCTGTTTTTTCACTTTTTTCACTTTGTTTAATATCTTTTCCTTGAATAATTGTATATCCACCAACACTGATTAAAATAATTCCAATAATAATTAATATTGCAGCAATAATTTTTTTCTTTTTACTCATAGCTTCCTCCATACTTTATATTCATTGTATTATTTTTTTCTTTTATTAGCAATTTATAAAATTAATAAATTTATTACTTTACATATTTTGCTTGTTTAGAAGTGTATGTTTTCGACAAATCTTTTATAAAATTGTAGATAAAAAGTGTATTCTTGTGTTAAAATATTCTTATACTAGAATAAGAGGTGAGGATATGCAAGGACAATATTTAATTATCGGCTCAGCTGTTGTTATTGCGCTTGTTATTGTTATTATTATTCTTCACTTTATTAAGCAATTTGAAATGAAGTATTATCGAGATAAGATTAAAGAGCTAGAAAAACAAAGAAATGTAGTAGCGTCAACTCCTGTTCTTTTAGAATTATCTAAAGTAGAGCCAATTATCAAGAATGATAAGATGGAAGAAAAATATAATAAATGGCATGATGAGTTTATTTCTCTTAAAGAAAACAGATTAACATTAATTGATGATATGTTAATAGACTTAGATATTTATGTTGATAAAAGAGACTATAAGTCTTGCAGTTATTCTATGGCTAAAATAGAAATGGAAATCTATAAAGTTAGAGAAGCTGCTGATAATTTATTAGAAGAAATTAAAGATATTACTTTGAGTGAAGAAAAATATAGGGCTATAGTTACAAAATTAAAAACAAAATATAGAGTTCTTAATAAAGAATTTCAAGATCATAAACAATTATATGAACAAATGCAAGAACCTATTACTTTGCAGCTAGAGAATATTGAAAGAAGATTTTTGGACTTTGAAAAAGTAATGGAAGATAATGATTATGCAGAAGTTGTTCATGTTGTTAAAGCATTGGATACTATGATAGAACATATCGATATTATAGTCAAAGAAGTTCCAGATGTTTTACTAATGGCTAATCAAATTATTCCAAAAAGAGTAAAAGAAGTTAAAGATAATTATGATGAATTAATTAGTCAAGGATTTCCATTAGATTATTTAAATATTGACTATAATTTAGATGAAATTAATAAGAATGTAGAAGGTGTTTTAGATAAAGTAAATGTTTTAAATCTTGAAGGATGTATGTTTGATTTAAAGACTATGTTAGAATACTTAGACTCATTATTTATTGATTTTGAAAAAGAGAGATTAGCTAGAAAAGTATATGAGGAGATTGAAAATGATTTTTCTAAGAAGATTGAAAAGACTAATAAATTAGTAAATGATGTGTATTTACAACTTGATGATATTAAAAACTTATATGATTTAAATGATGAAGATGTTGATATAATTCATAAAGTTAATAAGAGTTTAGTTGTAATTAATGATGATTATAAGAAATTAATTGCTAAAGTAGAAGCTAATTCTACACCTTATACTATGTTAAATAAAGAGATAGAAGATTTAACTGTACGTTTAAAAAATATGGAAGAGGAGTTGGATAAGTCTTTAAAATCACTTGGTAATATGTATGATGATGAAGTTAGAGCCAGAGAGCAATTAAATGAAATTCAAGAATTCTTAAAACAATGTAAATATAGAATGAGAACTTATAAATTGCCAGTTATTACAGATAATTATTTTGTACAATTATCAGAAGCAAATGAGGCAATATATGAAGTTATTAAAGAATTAGAGAAAAAACCTATTGTTATTAAAACTTTAAATACAAGAGTTGATACAGCAAGAGATTTAGTTTTAAAACTATATAATACTACCAATGAAATGATTAGAATGGCACAATGTGCGGAGATTGCTATTGTATATGGAAATAGATATCGTGATTATGAAGAAGTAGATGCTGGACTTAATGATGCTAGAGATAAATTCTTTATGGGTGATTATAAAAAGTCATTGGATATAGCGATTAGAACTATTTCTTTAATAGATAATGAAATATCTAAAAAGCTATTTAATAGTGAAGGTTATTAACAAGGACTTTTGTTCTTGTTTTTTTATGTCTTTCTGTGATAAAATAGCGCTGGTGATGTAAATGGAGAGAGTTATATTAATTAAATATGGTGAACTTAGTACTAAAAAAGGAAATAGAAATTTCTTTATAAATACTTTGTATAATAATGTTAGAAATAAGTTAAGTAAATATGATGTTAAAATAAGTAAAGATAGAGCTAGAATGTATATTGAATTTAAAGATAGTGAACTTGATGATATAAAAAAATGTATTGATGGTATCTTTGGTATTCATATGTATCATATTGCTTATATTGTTGATACTAATACTGAGGATATTTGTAATAAAGCTGTGGATATTTTAAAAGATATGTCATTTTCTAGTTTTAAAGTGGAAACTAAGAGAAGTTTTAAAGCTTTTCCTTTAGATAGTGTGGAATTTAGTAAAAAATTGGGTGGAGTAATTCTTAAAAATATAGATGATATTAAAGTAGATGTTCATAATCCTGAAGTTTTAGTTCAAGTTGAAATTAGAGAAAAAAATTCTTATATTTATTTAAATAGTTACTCTGGTGCTGGTGGATATCCAGTTGGTACGCAACCTAAAGGTATGTTAATGTTATCTGGAGGAATAGATTCTCCTGTTGCGGGATATTTAGCAATGAAGAGAGGTATAAAATTAGAAGCTGTTTATTTTGAGGCTATTCCTCATACTAGTTTGGAAGCTAGAAATAAAGTTATTTCTCTTACTAAAAAACTTAGTAATTATACTAATTATATTAATTTACATATTGTTAATTTTACGCCTATTCAAGAAGCAATTTATAAAAATTGTAGAGCTGATTATTGTATTACTATTATGCGTAGAATGATGTATCGTATTATGGAAAGAATTGTTAAGAGTCATAATGGCTATGTAATAATTAATGGGGAAAGTGTTGGACAAGTCGCTAGTCAAACATTAACGAGTATGGCTGTTATTAATAGTGTTACTAATGTTCCTGTTATTAGACCAGTTGCTTGTTTGGATAAATTAGAAATAATTGATATTGCTAAAAAAATAGATACATATGAAACTAGTATTTTACCATATGAAGACTGTTGTACTGTTTTTGTACCAGCTCATCCTGTTATTAATCCTAGAATAGATGTTTCTATAAAAGAAGAGACTAAGTTTGATTATGAAAATATGATTAATGAAGCAGTTGATACTATAACAACTATTAAAGTTTTTGATAAAGTTGAAGAAGAGTTTGAAAAATTGTTATAATTTACCAAAAAAAATTACGTATTATTTGTGAAAAAGTTCACAACCTATTAGTGTATAGGAGGTGAAACAATGAATAATACAAAGAATTCTTCTATGAAAATGAGAGTTCCAGGTGCTAAACAAGCTATTGATAAAATGAAATATGAAATAGCTAATGAATTTGGTGTAAACTTAGGTGCTGATGCTACTAGCCGTGCAAATGGTTCAGTTGGTGGTGAAATTACTAGACGTTTAGTACAAAACGGTTTAAATCAAGTTTCTGGAAGCTATAATACAAATAAATAAGTTAAATAATTTATAGCTTAAAAGATAGGCTTTTTCTAGTCTATCTTTTGTTTTGTAATTTTTGATATGCTGTAGTATAATATTAATAGATTTAGAAATGAGGGACTTATTATGAAAATTCTATCTATTAATGCCGTTAATGATTATTTAAAATTTTGTTTATTTGATATAGATAGTAATTCTGTATTTGCTAAGGGTTTGTTTGAAAGAATAGGTATGGAAGGTAGTACTTGTTCAATTATATATAAAGAGGATAAATTTGTACAAGAAATAGAATGTACTTCTTTTTTAGATGTTGCGAATATTTTATTAGATAAATTAATTAGTTTGGATATTATTAAGTCTTCATTTGAGATAAGTGCCATTGGTCATAAAGTAATTCATGGTAGGGATTTGTTTGATAATGGTGTTTTACTTGGTGAAAATGTAATGGAGAAGTTGGAAGTGTTAAAAGATGAATTTCCAATGTATGATGGTAGTAGTGTTAGTACTATTAAAGCTTTTAAAA
The DNA here is from genome assembly GCA_963660495.1 of Acidaminococcus fermentans. GTDB lineage: Bacteria > Bacillota_I > Bacilli_A > RF39 > UBA660 > CAG-877. The sequence goes on along the minus strand of CAVKYO010000006.1, from coordinate 60,556 downwards.
AGGTAATGCCAGATACTATGCAGGTAGCTTTTTTTGATACTTCTTTTGCTAGTGATATGGAAGAAAGTAATTATTTATATCCTGTTCCTTATTCTTGGTATAGTGAATATGGTTTAAGAAAATATGGATTTCATGCTATAAGCCATAAATATGTTTCTAAAGAAGTTAAAAAGATTGTTGGTAGTGATGAGTATAAATTAATAAGTTGTCGTATTAATGATGCAACTGGCTCTATTTCTGCTATTAAGAATGGTAAATGTGTTGATAACTCAATGGGATTTACTCCTTTATCTGGTTTAATAATGAGTACTAAATCTGGTGATGTTGATACTTCTATAATTCCATATATAATGGAACGTGAAGGTAAAAATGCTTCTGAAGTTATAGATGACTTGAATAATAAATCTGGATTATTTGGAATGAGTGAGATATCTGATAATATAAATGATATTGTTAGGGAAAGTAATTCTTCTAATCATAAAGCAAGTGTTGCGATAGATAAGTTTATTAGAAGAATAGTTGATTATATAGCACAATATTATGTTTTGTTAAATGGTGTTGATATTATTACTTTTACTTCTGATGTTTTAGTTAATAATTTTGATATACTTAAGGATATTTGCAATAGATTATCTTGTTTAGGAGTAGAAATTGATAGTAATATAGTAGAGCTTGGTAATTCTATAGAAAAGATTAGTAGTAAGAAATCTAAAGTTTTGGTATATGTTGTTCCTGTTGATGAGGAGACTGTTATCGCTAAAGATACTTATAATTTAATTAATAGATAGGAAATGTGTAATGTATAAGAAAATATTTAAGGAAATAAAAAAATATAATACAATTGTAATTGCTAGACATATAGGTGTTGATCCTGATGCTATGGCTAGTCAAATAGCTTTAAGGGATTCAATTAAGCTTACTTTTCCAGATAAGAAGGTATTTGCAGTTGGTACTGGTAGTGCAAAGTTTACTTTTTTAGGAAAGTTAGATAAGTTGGAAAAATTTAATAATGCTTTACTTATAGTTACTGATACACCTGATAGAAGACGTGTTGATGGACCTAATGTAGATGATTTTGATTACACTATTAAAATTGATCATCATCCTTTTATTGAAAAGTTCTGTGATTTAGAATTAATTGAAGATACAGCAACATCTGCTTGTGAAGTTATTATGAAATTAATAAAAAATACGGGATTAAAATGCAATAAAGAGATTGCTGAAGTATTATTTATGGGACTTGTATCTGATTCTAATCGTTTCTTATTTAGTAGTTGTACAGCAGAAACATTTAATTTAGTTTCTGAATATTTAGATGAATATAAATTTGACATTTCTCCTTTGTATCAACAACTTTATTCTAGACCTTTGAATGAGGTTAGATTAGAAGGATATATATCACTTAATATGACTGTTACAGAAAATAAACTGGGATATATTAAGATAACAGATGAAATTATTAATAAGTTTGGTGTTGATAGTGCTTCTGCTGGTAACTTAGTTAATAATTTTAACTTTATCAATGAAGTTTTGGTTTGGGCTACTATTACTGAGGATTTAAAAAATGATCAGATTAGAGTTTCTATTAGGTCCCGTGGTCCAGGAATAAATCATATAGCTGAGAAGTATCATGGTGGTGGACATAAACAAGCTTCTGGTGTTAAGTTAAAGACATTTGATGAGGCTATGGAATTAATGAATGACTTAGATCAGTTCTTATTAGAATATAATAGTAAAGAGGAGACGTTGGAAAATGGTGATTAAAGAGGCAAAATTAGATATTATTGCGACGAGGAGAAGTCAGTATCCTGAAGATGGTAAGGCTGAAATTCTATTAGTTGGTCGTAGTAATGTTGGTAAAAGTAGTTTTATTAATTCAATACTTTCTAGAAAGAATTTAGCTCATACTTCTTCTAAACCTGGTAAGACACAAACTCTTAATTTTTATAAGGTAAATGATAAATTTTATTTAATTGATGTTCCAGGTTATGGATATGCAGCAACTGATAAAAAGACACAAGCTAAATTTGGAATGATGATAGAAGAGTATTTGGAAAAAAGAGATACTTTAAAAAGAGTATTTATGTTGATAGACTTTAGAATGAAGCCTACAGAAGATGATTTACTTATGTATAATTTTTTAAAGTATTATAATTTACCAGTTACAGTTATTGCGACTAAGGCTGATAAAGTAGGCGGTAGTAAGAAAGAAAAGAGTCTTAAGGTAATACTTGATACTTTAGATTTAGTTGTAGGTGATGACTTGGTAGTATTTTCTAGTGTAACTAGACTTGGTGTAAAAGAAGTGTTGAAAAAAATAGAAGACTTAGTAGGTTAAGTAAACTTACTAGTCTTTTTCATTTATAGAATCTTTTGATTCTTTAAATTACTATTGCAATCATGTTATTTGAGCCTTTATTTACAACTTTTGTTAAAGTAGTTTGAAGTTTAAAACGTATGTTATCTGGCATTAGACTTATTTTTGATTGGATTCCTTCTTGTACTATTGAATCTAGACTTCTACCAAAAATTTCGCTTTTCCATATTTCATTTGGATTATTATCATGATCTTTCATTAGATAATCTATTAGTTCTTTACATTGTACTTCACTACCTATTATTGGCTCAAAGGTTGACTCAACATCGACTCTTATCATATGAATTGATGGTGCAACGGCTTTTAATTTAACACCATATCTTGGACCTTGTTTTATTATTTCTGGTTTATCTAATTTCATATCTTCAATAGATGGAGTTGCGACACCATAACCAGTTTGCTTGACCATTTTTAAAGCATATTTTATCTGGTCATATTCTTTTTTAGCAATGTTATAGTCTTGGAATAGTGATAATAAGTCTGCTTTATTTTTGACATCTATTTTAATAATGTCGGTTAATGTTTTATTATAAAGTTCGGCACTGGCAGTTAGATTTACGGTAATTATTCCAGTTGAAGGATCAACGTCAGCTAAATAACTTTTCTCAATCATAGGATTAGTTAAAAAATGACTTATTATGTTATCTATATCTCTTAATTTATCTATTTCTATAACACTTTCTTTTATTGAGTCAATATAACTTTTTTTAACTTCATGTTCTGGATTTAGAATTGCTATCCATTCAGGCATATTTACTTTTACTTCTAAGACTGGGAATTCATATAATGCTTCTTTTAAAATATTGTACATGTCTTTTTCGTTCATTGCTTCTACACTAATTGGTAGTACTGGAACATTGTATTCTTCTTTTAACTTGTCAGCTAATTTTTCTGTTTCTGGAAGCGTTGGATGAGTTGTATTTAGAACTATTATGAATGGTTTACCTATATTTTTTAATTCTTCTATTACTCTTGATTCAGATTCTATGTAGTCATTCCTTTCAAATTCACCGATAGAGCCATCTGTTGTTACAACGATACCAATGGTAGAATGGTCTTTTATAACTTTTTCAGTGCCTATTTCGGCAGCTTCTACAAATGGTATTTCCTCTGTGTACCAGTCTGAGTATGTTTAGTGATACCCATAAGTCTTTTTAAAAATTGCTCAAAAGCAACCTGTATTTTTCTTATACTAATACTTCACTTTTTTTAATTCTATAATGAATTTCTAGTTTTTTATCTTTCGTTACATATATCTTATCAATTAATCTATTCATAATTTCTCTTGTTGGATTTTTCATATCTAAAAAGTTTTTAATTATATCTAAATATTCAACATAACAAGAGGAATTTTCGTTTATACTGGAAATTTCTTCTTTTAATTTTTCTAATTTTTCGTTTGCAGTTTTAATATCTTCTTCAGTAGTTTTAAATAATCTTTGATAAGTTTCTACATTTATAATATTATTAAATTTATCATCATATAAAGAGTCTTGTTTTCTTTTTAATTCAGCTATCTTTAAATTAAGTTCATCAATCTTTTTAAGTTTATCTTGTTTAGGATCAACATATTGATTTTTGATGATACTTTCAAATTCATCTTTATCATTAATATACCATCTAGCCATAGTGCTTAATTTGTTATAGACAGTTTTTTCTAATTTAGTATAGTTAATATAATGAGAAAAACATATATCATACTTACTAAACTTACGATAGTTATTACAATTCATTGTAACTCTATCTCTTTTTTTATCATAGCTAATACTCATTCTAGCACCACAATCTTTACAATAAACTAAATCAGATAATACATAATTAATATTTCTTCGTTCAGAATTATAAGTATCCCGCGAATCTTTAATAGATTGTGCTATTTCAAATGTTCTTCTATCAACAACTGGCTCGTGTGCATTTTCCTTAATACACCATTCACTTTCTGGAACATTTTTCATTTTCTTAATTTTATAGTTTACTTTTTGAACTCTGTGTTGGATTAAATCGCCAATATAAACTCTATTTTTAATGATATTACTAACAGATGTGTGTTTCCATATTTCAGGATGGTCAAAGTTATTTAATTTAGCACCAGAGTATTTATACATAATAGGTGTTGGTAATTCTTCTCTTGTTAATATTTCGGCAATTTGTGAACTACCATAACCAGCGACATATAAATCAAATATTCTTTTTACAATAGGAGCAGTATTTGGATCTGGTATTAATTTGTGTTTATCATTTGGATCTCTCATATAACCATAAGATGGTGCACTTCCACAAAACTTTCCGTCTTTTTTCATTTGTAGTAAGTTTGAACGAACTTTTTTGGAAATGTCTTTTGCATACATATCATTCATACTTAATTTAAATGGCATCATATCTGAGCCAATGGTTTCAAAAAAAGTATCTATATCGTCATTTATAGCAATATATCTGACATCATTTTTGGGAAAAAAGGTTTCAACATAGAAACCTGTCATAACATGGTCACGACCTAATCTTGATAAGTCTTTTGTTATAACCATATTAATTTTTCCGTTTTCAATGTCATTTAACATTCTTTTAAACTCTGGACGCTCAAAATTTGTTCCTGTATAACCATCATCAACATAAATATCAACTGCAACTAATTCTTGCGCTTTTAAATAACTAGTTAATAAACTTCTTTGATTAGTGACACTTTCTGATTCCATATCGTCACCATCTTCACGAGATAGTCTTATATAAATGGCTATTTTAAAAATTGTATTGTCTATCGTATATCTATTATACACTTTTAACTCCTTTCACTTGGCAACATTTTCACTTTATTGGTTGAATCAATTATGTTATTTTTTTCGTCTGTTTTGAATGCTTTTAATGAATTTTTATTAGCTATATAATATTTATATATACAACTTTTTAAAACGTCTTTTAAATCACAACCCGTATTATCATAAAATTCTAATGTGTCATACATGATTATTCCTCCACAGTGAATTCTATGTGTAATAGTCTATAAAAATTACTGTTCTTCATAAATTATCATACGTTTATAAAAGATTGGATTTTATTATTGGTAATATAATAGTTAAGATAACCTTTAATAAATACTTTTGTTCCTTTAACAAAAAAATCTTTATATATTTCATAAAGATTTCGGTTAATATTAAAACTAGTATATACTTTTCTTTTATCATAATTGAGAGTGATTAAACCAAACTTAATATAATCGTTGTTGTTATCTGTGATACTATTAATAGTTTCAGATATTATTATTTCATTTAAATCAATTTCCATTTTTACACAACAAAAAAGATATTTGGTTAAACATGCCTTTAAAAAATCAGTATGTAAGAAATGCTTACATACTGAAATATTAATCTTTATTTTCTAATTTTTCTAAATCTTTAATACTTTCTAAATAATGAAGTTCAACTTCACTAGGTTTTAAAGCAATTCTGTCTTTATACTTATCATATTCTTTTTTTGCGTGATTCATTGCTTCTTTATGATTGATTTTGCCAGAATCTTTTAAAATGTCTTTTCTATTCATAGTTAAAAAGTAATTTAATTCTTTAACCCAATCACTCATTGTCATGGTTCTTTGCTCAATAGCTTGTAATTCTGCATAATCTAAATACATAGAAACAATCCTATTTAAAATATCTAATTCTTTATCATTTAAATAGTTTTTAGCAATTTGAGCATCTAGTAAAGTAGGTCTATCTCCATTAAATGAAGTTAATCCCATAAAATCCTTATTTCCATCGGCTCTTTCTACAATAACTTCTGCAGCTGTGTGTCCATGTGCAGCCCAGTGCATTTTATTTTGAACTGTTTTAAAAAATTCTTGTGTAATTTCTGCTTTAGGATCATAATCAATAGAAGTAGCATAAATATCAAGTATTTTTCTCCAAAAAACTTTTTCAGATGATCTAATATCACGAATTCTAGAAAGTAGTTCATCAAAATATAATCCACCACCAGCTCGTTTAAGTAAATCATCATTCATTGTAAATCCTTTTGTCATATATTCAGTCAATCTTTCATTTGCCCATCTTCTAAAATTAGTTCCTATATTAGATCTAACTCTAAATCCAACAGCAACAATCATATCAAGATTATAATACATCATGTTATAAATTTTGCCATTAGAGGCAACTGTTCGGAAATTCCGAACAGTTGACGATTCTTCTAATTCTCCGTCTTCAAATATGTGTTTAATGTGTTCAGATATATTAGATTTGCTTGAATTATATAATTTAACTAATTGTTCTTGATTTAGCCAAACAGTATTATCTTGCATTTTTACTTCAATATTATCATTACCATTCTTATCTTTATAAATAATTATATTTCCATGTTCTTCCATTTTTTTGCCTCCTTGTTTTAATTTTTTTGTTAAACTGTTAATTAAATTATACTATATTTTTGGACCTGTATCATCTAATAAAGTAATATTCTTAACCATTTCATAATTAGGATTATATATTATTTGATTATCAATGCAATCTTTTAATATTTCTGTAACTTCGTCATTAGATAAATACTTAACTTTCTCAATAGGGAATACTACTTTATTTATCTTGACATATTTTAAGGGCAAATGTATTAAGTCATCAATTCCCACAATTTGCTCATTTTTCATAAAAAATATCTCACTTTCTATAAATTAGTTTTTAACTAATAAAGTGAAATATTGTCTTTTGCCCTTATTTTATCGGCATTTATTTATTTTTATTTTGGTATCACTTAGAGAGCTTTACCCAGGGAGTTTTAACCATTCTAGGTCCATTTTCATCTGTTGCTCCTTGAGCTTTATCAATCATGTATCCTACACAGTCTATTAATCTAATATTACATGTAAAGTCATCTATTTTAATATTGGCAGCATTATTAGGAACAAATTTTGGCTCTGTAGTCATAATCGTTTTACCGGCAGCACTTTGGGGAATTTCATCTAAGGCTCTTTTTCTTTCATATTCATTTTCAATATTAGGAACAATTAATGTTTCTACCATACGTTTTATAAAAGTTGATTTACCAGTTCTTACTGCTCCAACAACGCCTAAGTAGATATCACCATTTGTTCTTTTCGCAATATTTTTTATTATTTCTTGTTTATCCATATACATTCTCCTTATACAGTAAAGATTATGATGTTTTTTGTAAAAAAAGAACTTTTAATATTTATAATTTTACTTTTAATAGATGTTATGATATATTTGGTATAGTAAAGAGGTGTTTATATGAAAAAGGTTATTTATTTTTTAATGACTGGAATATTGGTCTGTCAATTTATGATTACTAATGTTTTAGCGGCTGGAGAATTAGTTGATCCTGATGATGTTGTGACAAATGGTAATGAGTATTTTAAAAATGTTTTTAATGTTTCAGATGCTACTTTTCTTCCTTTAAGTAATGATTCTGTTAATAAGCAATTTATAGTTACTTATAGTGATGATACTATTTTTTCTTATCCTTATGAGGATGATTATTTAGAATATGAAAGCGAAGATATTCCTAATACTTGTGCTGATTTTAATGATATATTTTATAATACTTTTTCTTTAACTTTAATTATGGCTGGTGCTTATAATGCTGCTGGATGTACTGATGAGCAGTTTTATAATATAATTACTTGGATTTCTGATGAGAAATTTAATGATTATGATAAATATGGTATCTTTGTTGAAAAAAAAGATTTTGAACTTAAAGAGGATGATTCAAGTTGCTCTGGTACTTATTTAACTTATTTAAAAATGTCTTTCGATAAAGAAAAAATTCAAAATGCTATTAAAGATTTTGGTAATGCTGAAAATCCTAATTACGGTTATGATGATTTTAATGAAGAATTTATACCTGATATTTCGTTTGGTACAATTTCAGCTGATTATATTACGATAGCTGCTAATGTTTTTGAAATTTATGATTCAGATGAAATTAAAAAATGTAGTATTTATAGATCTGAAAGTGAAAATGGAGAATATACTCTTATAGGTACTGTTGCTTGTGATGGTTCTAATTATTTATATGATGAAGATGTTGTTAAGGGTAAAAAATATTTTTATAAAGCTAGTGTTGTTGGTAGTAATAAATTAAGTGAAGCTTATAGTGTTACTGCTGTTACTGCTAAAAGTACTCCTGGTGATAATCCTGAAACTGGTGCATCAATAGCTTATGTACTTGGGTCTTTGTTTCTAGTTTTAATTTTTGCAACTGCTATAGTTTTTAATAGAGACAAAATCGAAGTAAAATAAAAAAAGAGAAGCGTTCTCTTTAAAACATATTGTCAATATCTTTTGGGATATTGTCTTTTTTTATAGCGTTAATTATTCTTTGTTCTTTTTCTTTTGAAACTTCTTTTCCAGTCATATTACTTATATCTTTTATGACTTCTCTTAAGGTATTTTCATCTTTCATATTACTTCTTTGTAATTTGTCGGCTAAAGATAATATAGTTTCTTTATTTATATTTGTCTTTTTTTCAACTCTTTTGAAAAAACTATCTCCAAACATAAAAACCTCCTACATAATTATATGTTGAGGTTTATATTTTGTTCTTATTGTCCTTTATTTCTTTTGTTTGCTAGGGCTTGACATTGTTTATTGAATTCTTCTAATGTTATAGTGTTATTTTTTAATCTGTTGTGTAGAATGGCTAAAGATTTATCATATACTTCATTATTGTTTTCAATATTTGTATATTTAAATGTTGAAATATCTTTAGTTAACATGTTGTTAGAAAAATTATTATTTATGTTAGGATTTTTTAATGATTTATTTTCTGGTGTTACTCCTTGTTGTTTTTGATTTCTATTAAAGTTTGAGTTTTCAAAATTTTTTCTGGGATCTTGATTAAAATTATTTCCTATTATCATAATTTACCTCTAATTTTCATCGTTTCTATTTTTAAATTGTAAGACAATTGGTGTTCCAGTAAAGTCGAAGTTTTCTCTAATTTTATTTTCTAAGTATCTTTCATATGAGAAGTGTACTAAACCTTTACTGTTTACTCTAAAAGTAAACTTTGGAGGTTTTGTTCCAGTTTGAGAAGTGAAATATATTTTTAAACGTTTTCCTTTATATGATGGTGGTATATTTAATTGGTAGGCGTCTAAAATGACTTCATTTATAAGACTTGTTTTAATTTCCTTTTTAATGTTTTCGGCAACTTTTATTACCTCTGGCATTAGGGTATGAATTCTTTTTTTAGTTAAAGCTGATAAGTAAACAATAGGAGCATACGTTGCGAATTGAAATTCGGCACGCATTAGTTTTTCAAATTCTTGAATTGTTGTGTCTTTTACTGTGTCCCATTTATTAACGACAAATATTAAGCCTTTACCTTTTTCTATAGCATATCCAGCAATGTGCTTATCGTGTTCTGTTATACCTTCTTCAGCATTTATTACTACTAGGCAAATGTCACTATTATCAATTGATTTTAAAGATCTTATTAAACTATATTTTTCAATACTTTCAAATACTTTACCTTTTTTTCTCATACCAGCTGTATCTACTAAGATGTATTCTTCATTATGATACTTTAAAACAGAATCTATTGAGTCTCTTGTTGTTCCAGCTATATCAGATACAACAACTCTTTCTTCATTTAAAAGGGCATTCATAAGACTACTTTTGCCAACGTTTGGTCTACCAATGATTGAAAAACGTAATCTATTATCCTCTTTATCTTCCTTTTCTTTAAAATCGTTTGTAACCATATCCATTAATTCTACATAACCAATGTTATGAATGCTACTAATTGGTATATAAATATCAAAACCTAGTTCATAAAAGTCATAAATGTTATTTTCAGCTTCTTTAACATCCATTTTGTTTATAGCAACAATTACTTTCTTTTGACTCTTTCTTAATATCTCTTTGATGATTAAGTCATTATTAGTTAGACCTTCTTTACCATCTACCATGAAAATAACAATGTCAGCTTCTTTGATGGCTATTTCAGCCTGTATTTTAATTTCATCATTAAATTTTTCTTTACTAGTATCTATTCCACCGGTATCTACTAAATAGAATTTTTTTTGATTATATATTGCTTCTTGATAAATACGATCTCTTGTTACTCCTGGGGTATCTTCTATTATAGAAATCTTTTTACCAACAATCTTATTAAATAGAGTTGATTTACCAACGTTTGGTCTCCCAACTAATGCTACTGTAGGTAGTGACATAGTATCCCTCCTTAATTCAGCATTAATTATAGCATACATTTGTAAACTTTCAAAGAAATTTCACTTTATTTATATTAACAGTTTTGTTTTGTGATATACTTATTTTAAGGAAGGTGATTTAATGAATTTAGAAGAAAAAAAGAATAATATAGAATGGTACGATAATCCATCAATTATTACTTGGTTAATTATTTTAATTATTTCAGTTATTATTTTAAGTAGTCAGTCTTTTTCAATTAATAGTAATATAGATCCTATTAGAATGTTTCAAGACATACTTAATCATAATATTACTTATATGATAGCTTTAGTTTATTTTGTTTCATTAAAGACTAAACTTGGTAAAAAATACTTTGATTATTCTAATATATTTATGATTGTTGTATTTTTTATTACATTTATTACAGCTATTTTAACTGTTTTTCAAAGTTTTGGTTTAGTTACATTGTTATCTTTAGCTATTCATATGTTAATACTTATTTATTTCTTTCATATATTTATGAGAGGGACAAGACTTTGGAAAGAATTTGATTTAAGTAAGTCACCATTTAATGAACTTACTAATGAATGGTTCTTTTATGCAGTAGTGATAATAGAAGTTATATTGTTTACAGTTAATCTTATTTCTACAGCTACATTTAATGGTACTGTTTTAGCAACATTTGATTGTATATATGTAATATTATTTGCACGATATATCTACTTATATGGTACTTATTTAGATTTTAAAAAGGTAAATACTAAGAATACTGGTAATTTTGATAAGTATAAAGAAAAAGTAAATGATATTGCTTCTGATATTGGTGAAAAGATAGAAGATGTATGTGAACAAGTCACTGATACAATAAGTGATGTTACTTCTAATAAAACTGAAAATACATTGGAAAAGAGTGTTAATGATAAGCTTCAAAATAAAGAAAAAGAGGGCGATAAGTCTAATAAGAAGTCCGAAAAGAAAGGAAGTAAATAGTTATGAATATGTTTGATGAGATTAATGATAGTAAAAAAGATCTTCCTAGATTAAATAGTATTGAAAAAGAAGTTGGTAAATATCAATTTAATGGTTATCAAAAGTTCGCTATTGTTACATATATCCTTTGTTTTGCCTTTGGTATAATACTTGGCAATTTGTTTCCTGCTTGTAGCTCAACAGCAACTTTATATAGTGATACTTGTGTTGCGACAGAATTTAACTTTTTCTTGATGATTTTATTCTGGTTTATAAGTTTTTTATTCTGTTTATTCTTCTTTGCTATTGGACATATCATTTCATTACTTGCTTCTATTAATGAAAAGATGAAGTAAAACTTTGTAAATTTCTTTGATATTTCTTGCTTTTTATATTAAAACATGGTAAGTTTTATATGTAAGCATAAGTTATGCTTAATTAACAATTGGGAGGTATAAATTTTATGAAAAAAGTTGAATTAGTAGAAGCTGTTGTTGCTGCTACAGGATTAACTAAAGCAGATGCTACTAGAGCAATTGATGCTACTTTTGCTACAATTACTGAAGCATTAGTAAAAGGAGATAAAGTTCCATTAGTTGGATTTGGTACTTTTGCTGTATCTGAAAGAGCTGCTCGTGAAGGACGTAATCCTAGAACTGGTGAAACAGTTAAAATTGCTGCTAGAAAAGCTGTTACTTTCAAAGCAGGAACTGCATTAAAAGACGCAGTAAACTAATTATAAGTAGTTTAGAGCCATATGATTTATCATATATGGTTCTTTTTTTTAGAGTTTTTGATACTTACCTTTTGTTTTTGTCGGAATGTTTTATTGTTAGATAATAAGTTATTTGGTATAATATTTATGAGATGGTGATAATATGCAAGAAGCAGCTTTAAAATTTATTAAAGAAATAAACTCACATGGTTATGAGTCATATATAGTAGGTGGTTTTGTTAGAGACTATTTACTTGGTATTGAATCACATGATATCGATATAGCAACAAATGCTACACCTAAAGAAATAAAAGAAATATTTGAAAATAGTTGTTTACCAGCAGAAGATTATGGTTCTGTTACTGTTATAAGTAAAGGTGTTCGTTTTGAAATAACTACTTTTAGAAAAGATATTAGTTACATTAATAATAGAAGACCAGCAGAGGTTAAATATATAGATAATTTAAAAGATGATTTATTGAGAAGAGATTTTACTATTAACGCTATTTGTATGGATGAGTCTGGTCAAATAATAGATTTATTATCTGGTAAAGATGATATAGAAAAAAAAGTTATTAGAACTATAGGAGATGCCAATCATAAGTTTGAAGAGGATTGTCTTAGAATATTAAGAGCTGTTAGATTTGCTACTATATTGGATTTTGATTTGGATGATGATGTTGTTAAAGCAATTTATTCATATAAATATTTACTTAAGAATTTGTCCTATTATAGAAAAAAAGAAGAATTAGATAAGATATTTACTTGTAGTAATAGTATGAAAGGTATTAAACTTTTATTGGATTTTGGACTTGATGTAGAATTAGAACTTCCTAAGTTAAGGGAAGTTAAAAATACTGATGATTTGATAGCTGTATGGAGTATTTTAAATGTTGTTGATAAATATCCTTTTACTAGTAATGAAAGAGAACTTATTGGTAATGTTAATGAAGCATTAAAACTAAATAATTTAGATCCTATGGCTTTATATAAATATGGTCTTTATGTTAATAGTGTTGCTGGTGGGATAAAGGGACTTGATAAGAAAAATATTACAGAGTCTTATGCTAACTTAGCTATTCATTCTAAGAAGGATTTAAATATTTCTTGTGATGAGATATTAAAAGCTTTGAAAATGGAGCCAGGGAGCTATTTAAAAGAGGTGTATGATGATTTGATTCATGCTGTATTATATAGAAGAGTTAAGAATGAAGAAGAAGATATATTAAAATATATTGTTGGTAAATATACTAATTAATATGATATTATATATAATTAAAAGAGGTGATATAAGTGAAAAGTGCTAAATTGATAGATATTTTTAAGCAGGGACATGTTGTTATTCCTCTTTTTATGTTACAACATTATAAAGATTTAAAGTTAGAAGTAGGTGAGTTTCTATTTTTAATGTATTTATATAATTTGGGTAATAAGTTTATATTTGATCCTAGTAAGTTTGCTAGTGATTTAAATTTAGATATTAAAGATGTTATGAATTATATAGGAACTCTTTCTGATAAACATTTTATTAGAGTAGAGGTTATGAAAAATGAAAAGGGTCTTATGGAAGAAATGGTTTTGATGGATGACTTTTATAGTAAGTTATCTCTTATTACTATGGGTGAAGTTAATAGTGTTTCTTCTGCTGATAATTCTAATATTTATGAAGTTATAGAAAAGGAGTTTGGTAGAACTCTTAGTCCTATGGAATATGAAATTATTAGGGCTTGGTTGGATAATGATATGAGTGAGGAGCTTATTCAGGAGGCTATTAAAGAGGCTACTTATAATGGAGTTTCTAATTTGAGATATATAGATAAGATTTTATATGAATGGTCTAAGCTTGGTATAAAGACTGCTAAAGATGTTTCTGATAATCGAAAGAAAAGGGCTAAGGCTAAAGAAGAAACTTCTAGTGATGTCGATATGGATATTATGGATTGGGATTGGTTTGATGATGATGAATAGGATTGAGGCGTATCTTGATTATTTATTTCCTGATCCTAAGTGTGAACTTAATTATACTAAAGACTATGAGTTACTTATTGCTGTTGTTTTGAGTGCTCAGTCTACTGATAAACGAGTTAATTCTGTTACTTCAATATTATTTTCAAAGTATTCTTCTTTGGAAGATTTGAGGAATGCTTCTATTGATGAATTGGAGTTAATTATTAGACCAGTGGGATCTTATCATAAAAAGTCTTTATATGTTTTAAATATTGCTGAAAAGTTATGTGATGAATATAATGGTATAGTTCCAAGGAATAGGGAAGTTTTGGAGAGTTTTCCTGGAGTTGGTAGAAAGACTGTTAATGTTTTTTTGAGTGAATTTTATAATGAACCGGCTATTGCTGTTGATACACATGTTGAAAGAGTGTCTAAAAGGTTAAAACTGGTTTATGCTAAGGATAATGTTCTTACAATAGAAAAGAAACTTATGAAAAAGTTTCCTAAAGGGTCTTGGTCTAAAAGGCATTTACAAATGGTTTTATTTGGAAGATATTATTGTAAGGCAGTTAAACCTTTATGTGAGGAATGTAAACTAAAAGATATATGTAGAAAAAAATACTAGCTAATATTTGCTAGTATTTTTGTTATTCTGGTTCTTTGAAATTCGATGGACCTAGCAAAAAAAATGTTATAAATTTATTTACAGACTCTTTATAAAAAGTAGTTTAGTTTTTATATTCTTTAGGAATTTTAAAAGAATAAAATGCAATAAAAATCACACCTAATATTTAGATGTGATTTTTCAGGTCCACTGAATTTCGAAGAACCGTTATTCTGTTGATTCTTTTGTTGTTGATATTGTTGTAGTTAAATATTTGGTTTTATCTTTATATTTTACGGTACATGTAACTATATGTTTTCCTGATAGAATGATTGTACTTGGCGTACATGATTCGACTGTCGCTGTTACTGCTGAACCGTTACTTTTAACTATAAAGTCTGTAGTGTTAAGTGATAGTGTAGATGATGCTGGAATTGTTGTTGGACCTGTATATTCTAGTTCTAAGTCTTCATCTTCATCTTCTTCTAGGGTATAAGTTGCGGCTTGACTTTGAATACCTGAATAGCTTTTATATGTTGCCATAACTTTATAGGTACCGTATGGACTTGAAGTAGGTGTATATGTAAATGATGTTTTATCGGTGAAACCTATCAGTGTATTGTTATAGTAGACATTATATCCGAAAGTTCCATAGTCATCATCATCAATTCCTGATGTGCTTACTGATTTCCAACTTAGCGTAACTTTTTTAGTTATTTTACTGTATTTTGCATTAAAGTCTTCTGGAGCAGCAAGTTTTTCTTCTGTATATGTTTCATCTGGTTCATATCCTTTTTTGAAGTATTCATATACTACTGAGCCTGTGTAGCTTCCTGCTAGTTTTGGAGGATTTGTACCTGATACTACTCCCACTTTAACAACACTATCCGGTTGTTTAAATGCTTCTCTATTGGATTCCATAGCACCTGAGTTTATTAGGGCATTGAATATTTTATCTTTTTGTACTGTTGCAGGAATGTTGTGTAAACAGTATTCGCTATCAATAAAGTCATATCCATACCAAAGTGCAATTGCTGTCTTGGTTGAATATCCAACTACCCAGGAATCTCTAATTGCGTCCCACGGTAAGTTCTTGTTTTCCATTGTGGCACTATCGTAGTTTGTTGTTCCTGTTTTTCTGGCTACGTTAGTTGGATTACCACCATTTAAGTTAACATCTTGTAATACACTCGTAATCATGAATGCTGTTGAATCAGACATTGCTTTTCTTTTTATTACATAATTATCACTATTATGTTCTTTTACTTCATTTGTATTTTTAAATACTATTTTACTAACACTATATGGTTCATTATAATATCCACCGTTTGAGAAAGCAGCATATGCAGCACTCATTTGTAATGGATTTGTACCAGAGAAGGCTCCGATTGAGTGAGCTTCATGTACTTTTGATGGTTCTTCAGTATCACCATTTTTATTTACACATTTTAAAGTATTAGTATCATATGTATATCCTGTTGTACATACTTCTGGACTTATTCCTAAGTTTGAAACAAATTCTAGTATTTTTTTATTATCTACTTGTTGGAATGCTTTTAGTGCTGGAATGTTACGCGATGTTGATAGTGCACGACGTAATGTTATTGCTCCATAGTAGCCTCCATCCCAGTTGTTAATTTTTCTTCCATCAGAGTAGGTATATGGTGCATCTTCAAATATTGTATACGTTGACCAGTTGTTGTATTCTATTCCCGGTCCATAGTCAAATAATGGTTTTGCAGTTGAACCTGGCTGTCTTTTGTTTTTTGTTGCGTAATTCCATTGACCAGCTTTGTTTGCAGAACGGTCTCCAATGTTACGACCATTTCCTATTGCTAGTATTTTACCTGTTTCTGTATCTAGTACTGAAACACCAGCTTGTACTTTATCATTTATCCAAGTATAACTTTCACCATTCATAACACTGTTTACAGCGTCTTGTTTAGTTGGATCTAAGTTTGTATAGACAATTAATGGTGTGGTATATGGATTAACTCCATATTTTTCTTTGATTTCATCAACAACTGTATCAATATATCCTCCGTATTGACTATTGTAAGTACTCTCTGTTGATGTTGCGATTAATGATGAAACTGGAATACTATTGGCAATTTTTTCTTCTTCAGCTGTGATGTAGCCATGTCTTTTCATTAAGTATAAGACGGTTTTTCTTCTTTCTTCAGCTCTATCTGGATGTTCTTCTGGATTGTAGTAGTTAGGAGATTTAAACATACCAGCTAGAGTTGCCGCTTCACTTAAATTCAATTCACTAACGGATTTTCCAAAGTAAGTTTGAGCAGCTTCTTGAACTCCGTATACATTTCCAGATAGGTAATGGTTATTTACATAATATTCAATTATTTGTTCTTTACTACAATTCTTTTCTAGTTTAAATATTGCTAGATAGATATCTTCAAATTTACGAACAATACCAGTAATTCCTTCTGTAGCGTAGGCATTTGTTAAACTATTTTTTACAACTTGCATTGTTAGAGTGGAAGCTCCACCGGCGTTTGTACTTCTATGTAGAAGCTTAGCAGCAACTTGCCCAATAGATGCTTTTAAAAATCTTGGTGCGTCAAATCCATTATGTTGAAAGAATCTTGAATCTTCTGTTGCGATGATAGCATCTATTAATACTTCTGGTAGTTCTTCATATTTGACTTTTTCACGCATTTCACTTCCTAGTTTTGCATATTCATTATTATTAATATCTAGGAAAGATGTGTTTTCTTGTGTTTCAAGTTTGGATGTAACATACTTAGGATCAGCATCTATTTTTATGTATATTAAGAATGCTGTGAAAGCACATAGTAATAGAATTCCTAATCCTAAAATAATCATTAAAATTATTTTTACTGCTTTCTTTGTTTTTTTACCAGACTTGCATTTCTCTAATATTTTAGCAACACCAATGATTATAGCAATACCAACTCCAGTTAGTAGTGCAAAAAATGTTCCTAGTGTAAAATAACATAATAGGACTATAACTACAAAAACTATTGCAAAAATTAGTTTTGCTTGTTTTTCTTCTTTAGAGGATACCGGAGTTATACGTTTTTTTATGTTTTTTGTACTATTTGTACTACGCCTTGGCATACTTTGTTTTTTACTATTAGGTCTTCGTCTTTTTATTTCTTTTTTTTGCATTTTAAATACCTCCAATAATTTGATCAATTACTTTTAAATAATCAATCCTTGGTATATAACCTTCTTTTACTTGATGAGCTTTTTCCTTGAAGTAAGATATTGGTATTGATTCTCTTTTATTACTTTCTATAAACTCAATTAAGTCATTTGCCATTAATATATATGTTTCATTTAAACTAGTAAAACGGACAATTAAAAAAGCAATTCCTTTATGGTTATATATATTTTTTAAATGTTGTATTTGATGAGGATGAATATTTCTTAATGAAAATGAAGTTTTATTTTTTGTTTCTTTGGCTTCAAAATCAATATATTTTCCATCATATATACCATTGTAATCTGTTGTCGATGGTACGGTGAAGAAAGCTTGTGTTATGACAGCTTTATCTCTGGATGGATAATTTACTTTTGTTATTTTTACAGGTGTTGGCTTTTTATATATGTATGCTTTATCAATACTTCGATAATATTCATTGGTTGCATTTAGATCATTTTCTAAAGCCATTCCTCTGTTACCAAATATAATTTCATGATTACTATTTTTAGTAATACCATTTGGATAGTTCATCACATCACCTATTGTTCATTATACTATAATATGATGAATTTTTCTATAATTTATATTTATTTTTATGAGTTCTTTTGACTTTTATTGTCGAATTTATGATTACTTATTTTTTTTGTAGTATTATGTTTTTGGTGATATTGATGAATAACTTTGAAATTATTAGAATACTTAATAAGATGATAGATAAAACAGAATATGTAAAAATTAATACAAAATTAACTTATGCTTTAAATAGGTTAGCAATTGACAAAAGTAAGCATTAATGACATAATATTACTGTAAGGGATTGGTGATTTAATGTATCAAAATAGAATTACACTTAAACCACAGGATATTTTGGAAAAGGAATTCAAAATTGATACCCGTGGTTATAGATTAAAAGAAGTGGATCAATTTTTAGATGTAATTATTGGTGATTATGAGCAGTTTTATGATATAATAAACAACTTGGAAAAAGAAAAAACTGATTTGATGGCAGAAATTGTCAATTTAAAGCAGGAACTTCGTAATTCTAAGTTGAGTATGGAAGTTGTTCGTAATAATGAAAATGTAGAAGTTAGTAATGTTGATGTTATTCGAAGATTATCTCAACTTGAAAAATTGGTTTATGCTAATATGAGAGAAAAAGAAGAAAGGGAAAACAATTAATATATAGACAAACGCTGGGACTCTTGAGGTCCTTGAGGAAAGTCCATGCTCGCACAGTCTGCGATGACTGTAGTGATCGTTCCTAGGGAATAAATAACCTAGGGTAGCTTTGCTAACGGCGGAATTTGTATCTAAGTCGTTGATATGATACAAAACCATAAAGTGCCACAGTGACGAATTTTTTTGGAAACAAAGAAAGTGAAACGCGGTAAACCCAACGAGCGAGAAACCCAAATTAATTGGTAGGGGAGTTCTATGAAGAGAATTGAATCTGATTAGAGACTAGTTAATAGCTGGTAGATAAATGTTTGTCGCTTAGGTAACTAAGAACAGAACATGGCTTATTTATATTATTTGTTTATTATGTGAGGTGTTAATGTGAAAGAGTTAGGCGATTATTTGAAGCGAACTCGTATCAGTAATGGTGTTAGTATAGCTGAGGCAGCTGAGGATTTAGATCTTTCGACAGTACAACTCGAAAATATAGAATCTGGTAATGTTAAAGCTTTTAAAGATGTGTATGCTTTAAAAGAAGATGTAAGACAATATGCTAAATATTTAGGCCTTAATCCAGAAAAAGTTATTGATGAATTTAATGGTTTTTTATTTGAACACACTTCTAAAATTTCATTAGAAGATATAAAAATGGCTCAAAAGAAGATGGAAGAAGAGGAAAAAAAGGCAGTTTCTCCTTATACTAAGGAATATAAGAAGAAAATTGGACCTTGGCCTTTTGTTATGGCTATTGTTTTTATAATTGTTATTTTTGGTATATTATATTTGATTATTAGCTCAATTAATAAAGCACCAGAAAGAACTACTGAATTATTGTCAAAAGAGAGGAATGTTAATTATGAATTTGCCTAATAAGCTTACGGTTTTACGTTTAATTTTATCTGTTGTTGTTATTGTTTTGTTGGTTTTTCCATTTTATGCTGTTGGAATTCAATTTCCAAAGTTTGATATTTCTGGAATATCTTCACCAGTGGAGTCTCAATATGTTATAGCTGGTATAATATTTATAATTGCTAGTTTTACGGATTTTTTGGATGGCAAGATAGCACGTAAATATAATTTGATTACTGATACAGGAAAAATGTTGGATGCTATTGCTGATAAAGTTTTAGTAAACTCAGTTTTAATTATTTTAGCCGCTCATGGTTTTATTAATGAGATTATTCCAGTAATTATTGTTTTGAGAGATATTGTTGTTAATGCGATTAAGATGGAGGCTGCTGGAAAAGGTAAAGTAGTAGCTGCTATTGGTGCAGGTAAAATTAAAACTGCTGCTTTAATGACTGGTGTTGCCTTAACATTTTTTTATAACTGGCCATTTGAACTTATTAATATAAATGTTAATGAATTGCTTTTATATTTTGCTTGTGTTATGTCAATAATATCAGCTGTTCAATATTTTAATATGAATAAAAAAATAATTTTTCCAGAACAAAAAAATTTAGATTAATAGATAAAAATAGTTGAAAAATCCTTTTTCGTATAAGGATTTTTTGTTTTTGATTGAAAATTAATGGTAAATTTTGCAAAACAATTGTTCGCAAAAGGCTTGCATTTTATTTTTTGTTATTATACAATAGTGTTGTAAGTTATTTAACTAGGAGGAAATATGAAAGCGGTTAATAAAGAAGTTTCTAAAGATAAAGCTTTAGAACAAGTATTAAATGATATTGAAAAACAATTTGGAAAAGGTTCTATTATGAAGTTGGGTGATAAAGAGCATATGAAAGTAGACGTATGTTCTTCTGGATGCCTATCATTAGATATAGCTTTAGGCGTAGGAGGATATCCAAGAGGGAGAATAATTGAAATTTATGGTCCTGAGTCATCTGGTAAAACTACTTTTGCTTTACAGGCAATTGCTGAACATCAAAAATTAGGTGGTAGAGCAGCATTTATCGATGCTGAACATGCTCTTGATCCAGTTTATGCTGAACGTTTGGGTGTAGATATAGATGAGTTGTTGCTATCTCAACCTGATACTGGTGAACAGGCACTTGAAATATGTGATGCTTTAGTTAGAAGTGAAGCTGTAAGTATTATTGTAATTGATTCTGTTGCTGCACTAGTACCACAGGCTGAAATTGATGGGGAAATGGGAGATTCACATGTTGGTCTTCAAGCAAGACTTATGTCTCAAGCATTAAGAAAACTATCTGGAACTATTAATAAGACTAATACAACTTGTATTTTTATAAATCAATTACGTGAAAAAGTTGGTGTTATGTTTGGAAATCCCGAGACTACACCTGGTGGAAGAGCATTAAAATTTTATTCTTCTGTTAGACTTGATATACGTCGTAATGAACAATTAAAAATGGGCGACGGAGTTGTTGGAAATAAGACTACTGTTAAGGTTGTTAAAAATAAAGTTGCTCCACCATTTAAGACTGCTGTTGTTGATATTATGTATGGCGAAGGTGTTTCTAGGGAAGGAGAAATTATTGATTTGGCAGTAGAGGCTTCAATTGTTGATAAAACAGGAGCTTGGTATGCTTATAATGGTGAAAAACTTGGTCAAGGTAAAGAAAATGTTAAACTTTTATTGAAAGAAAATGTTGAATTACGTGATGAAATAGAACAAAAAGTACGTGAATATTATGATATATCTTTAAAAAAGAATGAAGATAATACTTCTAAAAAGTAGATATATTTTTAGTTGAAAAAAGATATATATTAATATGTAACTTGTTGGGAGGCTTTATGAAAAGACTTAAGGATATAATAGATTGTGATTTTGATGTAGAAATTATAGGTATAAATGAAGATTCTCGTGATATAAAACTTGGATATTTATTTGTTGCTACTAAAGGCTTTAATGTTGATCATTATGATTATATAGATGCTGCTATTGAAAAAGGAGCTGTAGCTTTAATAACTGATAGAGAATATGATACAAAGTTACCAGTTGTTATTGTTGATGACATTAATAATACTTATTTAGAATTGTGTAAAAAGTTCTATGATGTTAAATTAGATAATCTTTCTTTAATTGGTATTACAGGTACTGATGGAAAGACAACTAGTGCTACTATTGTACAAAAGGTTTTAAATAATTATATGAAATGTGCTTGTTTAGGTACTAATGGTCTTTTCATTGATGGCAAAGTTTATCATACTAATAATACTACTCCATGTATATCTGAGTTGTATAGTTCGTTGTCAACAGTTGAAAAAAATAACTGTAAAGCTCTTTCTATGGAAGTGTCAAGTGAGGCTCTTTTACATGGAAGAGTAAATGGTTTGAAATACGATGTTGTTGCAATTACTAATATTACTGAGGATCATTTGAATGTACATAAAACAATTGAAAATTATAGAAAGTGTAAATTATCTATAGTTAACTATTTAAAAGAAAATGGTGTTGCTATTGTCAATGGTGATGATGAGAATTGTAAATGTTTACAAGCTAGTAATTTAATTACATTTGGCTTTAACAATGATAATGATTATGTAATTTTTGATTTTGAAGAAGATAAAAATGGTATGAAGTTTAAAGTTAAAAATAATGATAATATTTATAACATTTGCAGTTCTTTTTTTGGAAAGTATAATGCTTATAATATTTGTTTAGGATTTATCATTGGTCTATGTATGAAGATACCAGTTGAATATTTAATTAAGACATTAGCAAATGTTGATTTTGTTGCTGGGCGTGGTGAGGTACTTAGATTTGGTCAAGACTATGATATTATTTTAGATTATGCACATACTTATAATTCAATTAATAATTTATTAAATTCTGTTGAAAATAAATATAAAAGAATTATTACTGTTACTGGTGCTGCTGGTGGTAGAGAGAAAGAAAAACGTTCTAAAATTGGTGACTTAGTATTAAATAAATCAGATATTGTTATATTTACAATGGATGATCCTAGGCATGAGGATGTTAATTCTATTATTGATGATATGATAGGAAATTCTACTAAAACAAATTACATTCGTGAAGTTGATCGTGTTAAAGCTATTTATAAAGCTTTTGATATGGCTCTTGAAGGAGATGTGGTTTTAGTTATTGGTAAGGGTAGAGATGACTATATGGCCTTAGCTGAGGGAAAAGTTCCTTATTGTGATTATGATGTAATTTGTGATTATTTTAATTGATTTAGTCCTTCTAAGCTCACTATTATTCCGGTGAGCTTTTATTTTGTTTGTCTTGACAAGCTTTTAAAATGACTCTACAATAGAGATAGATTATTATGTATATGGTCTAGATGGAGGAATGTTATGAATGATAGTACATTATTCTCCATTTTACTTGTAGCACTTGGATTGCTAATTGGATTTATTGTAGCGTTTGTTATAAATAGTTTAAAAGTAAATAAGGCAACTAAGAAGGCTGAAGCTCTTATTAGTCAAGCAAAAAAAGATGTAGAAAAGATTAAAAGAGATGCAGCTATTGAACAAAAAGAAGAAGCTCATAAATTAAAAATGGATTTGGATAAAGAAATTCGTGAAAAGAAAGAAGAGTTAAAGGATTCTGAAAAACGTTTGCTTCAACGTGAAGCTAGTATAGATAAAAGAGATGAAATATTACAAAAGCGTGAAGCAGGTTTAGATGAACGTGATGAAAAACTTTCTGAAAAACAAGTTGAAATCCAAAATGAGAAGAGTAAAGTGGAGGAAATAAAAAAAGAACAATTAGAATTGTTAGAAAAAATTTCCGGTTTTAGCAAGGAAAAAGCTAAAGACTTAGTTATGAGTCAAGTAAAAGATAGTATGAGTAAAGAA
Source organism: Acidaminococcus fermentans (assembly GCA_963660495.1). Taxonomy (GTDB): domain Bacteria; phylum Bacillota_I; class Bacilli_A; order RF39; family UBA660; genus CAG-877. The sequence continues at coordinate 36,672 of CAVKYO010000006.1, read as the reverse complement.
ATTATAGAGTACATAAAAGAATCTGAGAATGAAGCTAAATTAAATGCTGATAAAATTGCAAGAGATCTTATTGTCACTTCTATGCAAAAGTATGCTGCTGATATAGCTAATGATCAAACTGTTACTGTAATTGATTTGCCTACAGATGAAATGAAAGGTAGAATAATAGGTCGTGAGGGTAGAAATATTCGAACTATTGAGGCAATAACTGGTGTTGATTTAATTATTGATGATACTCCTGAAGCTGTTGTTATTTCTAGTTTTGATCCTTTACGTAGAGAAATTGCTCGTGTTACTTTAGAAAATTTAATTAAAGATGGACGTATTCATCCTACAAGGATTGAAGAGTTATACGATAAAGTTTGTAAAGATATGAGACAAAAAATTATTGAATATGGTCAAGAAGCAACATTTGAATTAGGACTTACAAAATTTGATCCAGCATTAATTGAAATAATTGGTAAATTACATTTTAGAACTAGTTATGGTCAAAATGCTTTACAACATTCTATAGAAGTTGCACATTTATCTGGACTTTTAGCTGCTGAATTAGGTGAGAATGTTACACTAGCTAAAAGAGCTGGATTATTACATGATATAGGTAAAGCAATTGATCATGAAATTGAAGGAAGTCACGTTGAAATTGGAGTTGACTTAGCTAAAAAGTATGATGAAGATCCTGTTGTTATTAATGCTATTGCTTCTCATCATGGTGATATAGAGGCTACTAGTGTTATTTCAATTATTGTTGCAATAGCTGATGCTTTATCGGCATCACGTCCTGGAGCCAGAAATGATTCTTTAGAAAATTATATTAAACGATTATCACAACTTGAAGAAGTTGGTAACAATATTCCTGGAGTTGAAAAAACATTTGCTGTACAAGCTGGTAGGGAATTACGTGTTGTTGTTAAACCTGAAGAAGTTGACGATTTAGGTGCTCATAAAATTGCTAGAGAAGTTAAAGAGCAGATTGAAGCAAATATGAAATATCCTGGTACAATAAAAATTACGGTTGTTCGTGAAACAAGGGCACAAGAAGAAGCAAAATAGGACTTCTTCTTTTTTTTATAATAATATAAATAGGAGATGATGATTATTGAAATATTATTATAAAAAAAATCGACTTATTTTATTTTGGAACATTGGTAAATATGTTTATCAGAACCGAAAAAGTAAATGTAAAAGTTATAAATCAATGTCAAACACTTTAAAATATTACTTTGGTTTTACGGAGATGTTTTCGATATCTGGTATTAAAGCAATGGAAAAATTTTATGTTTGCTTTCCAATTTTTACATTGGTTCATGAAAAACTAGATTGGGATTTTTATAAAAAATTACTTTCACTTAATGATGCTGATTATAGAATGTTATATTTTCGATTAGCAATTTTTTCGAGTTGTGATTTTTTAGAATTTGAAACTGCTATTTCTAATAAATTAGTTGAAAGAATATAAAAAGAGATAACTCTGCTATCTCTTAATTTCTAATATTATTGGTAAAATTAATGGTTTTCTACCTGTTAATTCATTTATATATGGATATAATTGTTCAGAAATGCTTGATTTTAAATTATTGTAATTCAATTTTTGTTCTGATAAACCAGTTTTAATTATTTGTTCGGCTTTATTTTCAATTTTCTTTATTAGTTCTTCATTTTCATTTACTAGTATAAAGCCTCTTGTTGTAATGTTTGGTTTAATTAATAATTCTTTATTTTTCATATCAATATTTGCAATAACTACAAGTATTCCATCATTAGCCATTATTTTACGATCTTTTATGACGGCACTTCCAACTTCGCCAATTCTGTTACCATCAACATATATATCAGCACCAGGCATACTTTCGCCTCTTGTTACAACATGGTTTTTTAAAATTAAAGAATCACCATTTTTCAATATGAAAGTATTTTCTTTAGGTATTCCACAGTTTATACCAATATCAGCTTGTTTTTTTAACATTCTGTAATCACCATGGAATGGCATTAAGTATTTTGGTTTTATTAAACGAATCATTAATTTTATTTCTTCTTCGTTAGCATGACCTGATGTATGTAAATCTGTTAAGACATTATTGGTATATACTTTTACACCTTTTAGATATAATTTGTTAATAGTTTTTGAAATACTTAAAGCATTACCAGGTATTGCACTAGATGAGAATATAACAACATCATCGGGTCTTAATTTAATTTGTTTATGAGTACCATTTGATATTCTTGATAGTGCCGCTAAAGGTTCACCTTGACTACCAGTACACAAAATTGTTACTTCTCCTGGCTTTAAATTATTGGCTTCTTCTGGTGTTACTAATAATTCTTTATGATCTATATATCCACCATTAATTGAAATATTAATATTATTTTCCATACTTCTACCAAAGATACAGATTTTTCTATTGTGTTTATAACATGTTTCAAAAATATGTTTTACTCGGTATATATTTGAAGCAAAAGTTGCGATTATGATTCTATTTGTCTTCCATTTGTCAAACATTTCGCCTAATTGTTCATCTACTACAGATTCACTATTAGAAAATCCTTCATTTAGAGCATTTGTAGAATCACCAATTAAGATATCAACACCTTTTTCTCCAATAGATGCCATTTTATATAAGTCTGCCATTGGTCCAATTGGTGTTAAATCAAACTTATAGTCTCCCGTTGTAACAATTGTACCATCTGGTGTTGTTATACTGATTCCATGTGAATCTGGTATAGAGTGTGTTGTTCTGAAAAATTCAACTTCTATTTCTTGAAATTTTAATTTAGTATTTTCGGTATAGACAAATAAATTGTTATATCTGATATTTTTATCTTGCAATTTTACGGCTATTAATTCTTTGGCATGATTTGGAGCATAAATGGCTGGTATATTAATACTTTGTAGTAAAAATGGTATACTTCCAATATGATCTTCATGACCATGAGTAATTAAAAGAGCTTTAATTTTATCTTCATTTTCTTTTAAAAATGTAAAATCAGGTAAAACATAGTCAATTCCCATGAGTTCACTTTCTGGAAAACTAACTCCGGCATCAATAATAACAATTGAGTCTTTATGCATTACACAATACATATTTTTTCCGACTTCTCCTAAACCGCCTAAAACAATTATTTTTGTTTCATTGGTTTGTTTTTTGTTCATATAAACTCCTTTCTTTTTTTATTTGTAAAGAACTAACTATGAAATTATACTATAATTTTCTATTTTTGTCTAGTTTACAGCGTCAAGTGTGTTTCCTTTTTACATTTTCTTTGATATAATTTTTAGTAGGTGATTTTAATGGGATTATTTAATAAAATTAAAAATATGTTTAAAAATAATGAGATTTCAGTTGAAAAAGAAGATAATTTAGTTTCTGATTCATTTAATGAAGTAGTTAATGATGATGTAAAGGATGAAGTAAAAAAGGAAGTAAAAGTATATGAAAAAGGTTTGACTAAGTCTCGGGAGGGATTTGTTTCAAAACTGGCTGAACTTACTAAAAGACATAAAAATGTAGATGATGAGTATTTTGATGAGTTAGAAGAAATACTTATAATGGCTGATATTGGTGTTAATACAGTAATGGATTTTATAGATAGGTTGAAGAAACGTGTATATAGTGAAAAGATAGAAAATCCGGAATTACTTAAAGAAATTATAGTTGATGAGTTATTTATTATTTATGTTAATGATAGTGTCTTAGTAAATAAAATTAATTATAATGAATCTGGCCCTACTGTTATATTGTTTGTTGGTGTTAATGGAGTTGGTAAAACGACTAGTATCGCTAAAGTTGGATGGAAATTAAAAAATGAAGGACATAAAGTATTACTTGTTGGTGCTGATACTTTTAGAGCTGGTGCTGTTGAACAGCTTAAGGAATGGGCTGATAAAGTTGGAGTTTCTTTTTATGGAAAAGATGAAGGAGCCGATCCAGCTAGTGTTGTTTACGATGGTGTAGAAAAAGCAATAGATGAGGATTTTGATGTTGTTCTTATTGATACTGCTGGTAGACTTCAAAATAAAGTTAATTTAATGAAAGAATTAGAGAAAATGAATAAAGTAATTTCTAATTTAGTTCCATCTGGTGCTAGTGAAACTTTGCTTGTAATTGACGCTACTACTGGTCAAAACGGGATTAGTCAAGCTAATGCATTTAAGGAAATTACTAATATTACAGGAATAGTACTTACTAAACTTGATGGTACCGCAAAGGGTGGAATTGTTTTAGCAATAAAAGAAACTGTTGGAATACCAGTTAAATTTATTGGTCTTGGAGAAAGAAAAGAAGACTTACAGGTATTTGATATTGAGAAGTATATTTATGGATTATTCAAGGATTTAATGTAGGTGATGACATGGAAGAAGTTATTTATTTAAATGAATTGTATGATTTTTATGGCTCTTTATTAACTGATAAACAAAGAGATTATTTTGAAAACTATTATTTTAATAATTTAAGTCTTGGAGAAATGGCTGAGAACTATAATGTTAGTAGAAATGCTATTCATAAGCAATTAAAAATTGTTGAGGAAAAATTAAAATATTATGAAGAGAATTTAGAACTGGTGAAAAAGTCTAAAAAGGCTATAGAGTTAGTTAAAAAAATAAATGATCTAAAACTACGTGATGAAATTTTAGAGTTATTTTAATTAAGAAGAGTTATTCTTCTTTTTTTTCTTGTAAATTTAATAATTTATTTGTATAATTTATATAGGGTAAAAGGAATAAGATGGGAGTTGACTAATATGTTTGAACGAATTGTTTATATTAGTGATCATTCTGCTAATGTTAAGTTGGCTGATGGTTATAACGTAACTATGAATCTAATGAATTTACATATTATTTTTGAGGATAATATGAAAAAAATACTTGGTGAGGTAGATGACTTAGATGGAAATCTTGTTAGAGTTAGATTTTTAGGTGAAATTGTTAATGGTAAATTATTAGGTGGTGTTATACGTAAACCATCTTTAGATGCTAAGATTCGTGTTATTGAACAAAATGAAATTCCCATGATCTGTGGTACTGATGCTCAAGGATATCTACGTCTTGGAGTTAGTCCTTTTTACAATGACTATCCTGTCTTCTTAGATGTTAATAATTTCTTTAGTAATCATTTTGCTATATTTGGTAATTCTGGTTCAGGTAAGAGTTGCGGTATTTCAAGATTATTTCAGAACATGTTTCATGATCAGAGGTTATTTCCGTACAAAGCAAATATAGTTTTATTTGATTCATCTGGTGAGTACTATAACGCATTTAAAGATATCAATAGTATTAACTCTAATTATCATTATCGTTTTTATAGTACTAATGAGGTTGATGGTAAAGGCGAGAAACTTAGAATACCAGTATTTTTACTTAATGAAAGTGACTTAGCTTTGTTATTACAAGCTACTAGTCATTCACAATTACCAATTATTGAAAGAATGTTAAAATTAGCTTTAGTTTTTTCACAAACTGATATGGATGCCAATAATTATAAGAACCATTTAATCGCTAAGGCTATTATGACAATTTTATATACTAATGAAACATCTCCTAACAAGAGAAATGAAATATTTTCAATTTTGGCTAGTTGTTCTACACCAGAATTTAATTTAGAAGCTGTTGTACAAGGTGTTGGCTATACTAGAAAGTTTAGGGAATGTTTCTTAATTGATAGTCAGGGACAATTTTCTGAAAGTGTTTTACTTACAGAGTATGTTTCTTCATTTATTAAGAATGATTATGACAATTATGAGCCACAGAAGGGTGTTTATTATTCATTAGATACTTTGGAGAAAGCTCTTAATTTTACTTTGATTAGTGAAGGTTGGTTACGTAATGAGAATACTTATGGTGATGCGGTTACTATAAAAGTAAGATTACATGCTTTAATAGTAGGACCTAATTCTAAGTTCTTTGATTATCCTGATTTTGTTTCTTTAGAGACATTCTTGTCTTCTATGTTAATTAATAATGGTAATAAATATCAAATTGTTAATATCAATTTAGACGACGTTGATGATGATTTTGCTAAAGTTATTACAAAAATTTACTCTAGATTAATTTTTGAGTTTGCTAAAGGATTAAAAGAAAGAGCAAGTATACCTTTTCATATTGTTGTTGAAGAGGCTCACAGATATATTCAAAATGATACAGATAGATTCTTAATTGGATATAATATATTCGAAAGAATTGCTAAGGAAGGTAGAAAATACGCTGTTATTTTAGGACTTATATCGCAAAGACCGGTGGAACTTTCTGATACTGTTATTTCACAATGTTCTAATTTCTTAATATTTAAAATGAACCATCCTGTTGATGTTGACTATATTAGAAAAATGGTTCCAAATATTAGTGATGAAATAGTTGAAAAGCAAAAGACTTTACAAGCTGGTACTTGTTTAGGTTTTGGTATGGCTTTTAGAATTCCTTTAATTGTTAAAATGGAAATGCCAAATCCGGCACCCTGGTCTGGTAACTGTGATGTTGTTACTATTTGGAATGGTAATGGTACTGCTTCAATTAATACAAGTGCTCCTGTTAATAATACGGTTAGTGAAGTTAAAGAGATTTCTATGAATCCACAACCTATGCAATTTGTAAGTAATAATGTACCGGTTAATCCATTTTTAGAACAGAATTCTATGACAACAGAGCAAAGTAATAATTCTTTGGCTGTTCCTAGTGTTTCTAATGAAACAAGTGTTGAGCAGCCAAGTATGAATCAGGAAAATAGTAATTTTAATCAAAATAATATGATGAATTTAAATACTTCTAGTAGTAATATGACTGATAATATGATTGATAATAGTAATAATAGTGCAGTTCCTACTATTGCTGGATATACGCTTGATAATAGTATGGTTCAGTCAGCTTTGCCTGATTTTTCAGCGGTTAATCAGCAAAATAATAATGAATCTAATTTTGATCCTAATCAATTTTTGAGTGTACCTAGTACATTGGATATGGTTTCTAATAATAGTACAGTTAGTCCTACTGTTAAATTAGAGGAACGTGTTAATGATTATGGTACTGTAAGAATTGTACCTCCAACTGAGGATAGTACTGATAATAATTTAGGTAGTAGCTTTGGACTTGGAAATAATTCAAATATGAATGATAGTTTTAGTCAGATTGGACCAGCTAATAATGGATTTGTTCAAAATACAAATATGAATATGACTAATAATAATTCATCAATGGTGCCTACTACTGATAGAGGTGTCCCATTAATTAATATTGTTGAATAAAGATATGACTTTCATTATCTTTTTTCTTTTAAGTTTGAAATTTATAAAATTTTAATGTATATTGGATATAGTAGGTGATGGTATTATGGATAGTTCTTTTAATAAATCTAACAGAAAAGATTTGGTGAATAATTTTTTTGGTATGGCGAACAGATATTGCCTGGTTCTAGTGTGTGTTCTAAATGTGGTAAACGTTTTTTCGAGGAAAAAAATGATAATATAGTTAATACGGCTGAATATAAGAAAAGAGAAAGACGATATATTATAATTATTATCTCTTTGATTTTTTTGTATTATGTCTCTTGGGCTAAGCTTGAAAACTTTTTCTTTTTATTTTGTCTTTCTTTTTTAAATAAAATATTTATTTTGTGAAACTGATTAATAAATTTTATTAGGGAGTGCATTATGTTTTATACGATGATACCATTATATGGGATATTTATATTGTTTGCTGTATCAGCTGGTTTATTTGTGGCATATAAAAATAGTAAATCTTTGAATTTAAATAAAGAAGGGAGTATAGTATTATTTGTTTATATTCTTTTAGGTATAGTTTATGGAGCTAAGTACTTTTCATTTTTAAGTAATTATCAAAAATATGATGGAGTGTTTGACTTTTGGAAAGTTGGTCTATCTTCTTATGGTGCTGTTATTGGAATTTTACTTATGCTTTTTATATATTCTAGACAGTTTAAGAAAAAATTTTTTGATTTGATTTATATTTTTTCTCCAAGTATTCCTTTAATGTATGGAATAGGTAAACTTGGCTGCTTTTTTGCTGGGTGTTGCTATGGAATGAAATATTCTGGACCTTTTAGTGTTGTATATAATTATTCTAATTCTGTTATTAAAGGTGTTGAACTTTTTCCGGTTCAATTATTGGAAGCAGTCATCTTTATATCGATTTTTATATATATAAATAATAAAAGTAAGAACAAAAAAGTTGATAAAATAATTGTTATTGGACAAACTTTTGTAATATCTGGTGTAGCTAAGTTCTTGCTTGAATATTTTAGATTTAATACTATGTCTTCTTTGCTTTCGATTAATCAGTTAGTAAGTATTTTGTTTATTTTCATAGGATTAATTTTTCTATTTTATAAAAATGGGTTAAAAGTAAGTTATTTTTTTGACAAAAGCTTTTAAAATTATTTATAATAGTATTGGTGATATTTATGTTTGAAAGTTTAGGAGATAGATTACAAAACGTTTTACACAAGGTAAAAGGTTATGGGAAAATAACAGAAGATAATATTTCTGATATGATGAGAGAGATTAGATTAGCTTTACTTGAAGCTGATGTTAATTATAAGGTTGTTAAAGAGTTTACAAATTCTGTTAAAGAAAAAGCATTAGGAGAAGAGGTTGCTAGTAGCATTAATCCTGGTGACTTATTTGTTAAAATTGTAAAAGATGAATTAGTTGAATTATTAGGTGGTGAAAGTAAATCTTTAAATTTAAATGGCAATCCAGCTAGTTTGATGCTTGTTGGTTTACAAGGTTCTGGTAAAACTACGACAATTGCTAAGTTAGCTAATTTTTTGCGTAAGAAGCATTCTAAAAAACCTTTACTAGTAGCTTGTGATGTTTATAGACCAGCCGCAATAGATCAATTAAAGCAGCTTGGTAAACAATTGAATATTGAAGTTTATGAAGAGGGTAAACAAGATCCTGTTGAGATAGCTAGTAATGCTTTTAAGTACGCTAAAGAAAATGGGTATGATTATGTATTAATTGATACTGCAGGTAGATTACATATTGATGAAGAATTAATGGATGAACTCGTTAGAATCAAAGATACAGTTAAACCTGATGAAATACTTTTAGTAATTGATTCTATGATGGGGCAGGACGCTATTAATGTTATTACTGGTTTTAATGATACTTTACCTTTATCTGGAGTAGTTCTTACTAAATTAGATGGTGATACTAAAGGTGGAGTTGCTTTATCTGTTAGACATTTAACTAATGTTCCAATTAAGTTTATTGGTGTTTCTGAAAAATTAGATGGTCTTGATTTCTTTGATCCAGAAAGAGCTGCTGGTAGAATTCTTGGTATGGGTGATATAGTTTCTTTAGTTGAAAAGGCAACAGAAGCTATTGATGAAAAAGAAGCAGAAAAGACAGCTAAAAGAATGCAACAAGGTAAGTTTGACTTGGAAGACTTTTTATCTACTATGAAACAAATTAAAAAATTAGGACCATTGGAAAATTTGTTGAAATTAATTCCTGGTGCTAAGAAGATGGGACTTAATGATATAAAAATAGATCCAAAACAAATGGCTCATATTGAAGCAATTGTTTTATCTATGACTCCTAAAGAAAGAAGAAATCCAGATATAATTAAGGCAAGTCGTAAAACAAGAATTGCTTCAGGATCTGGTACTTCTGTACAAGAAGTTAATAGATTACTTCAACAGTTTGATCAAATGAAAAAAATGATGAAACAGATGTCTAATGGTAATATGAAGTTGCCATTTTAAATGTTTTATTAGTAGCTAAATACTCCTTTTATCATATTATAGATTAGAGGAGGTATTTTATTATGTTTGATCAAAATATGAATATGCCAAATTTCGATTTTGATAGTAATGTTGTTGGTAATAATAATGTAGTTGATAATGATATGAATGTTGATATTAATATGTCTGGTTATCAAAATATGCCGTATGCTTCTAATGACGGTTATTCTAATCCGATAAATGAGGCAGTTCAAGAAAAATGTATTCATAGAACTATAGTACATGAAGTACCACATGTTTGTCCAATACATACAAGAATTATAAATCATCATATATATAAACATACTTATAGACCAGCTTATTCTTGCTCTGAGGAAAACACTGTAAGTAATGTTCAAGCAGGTTCTTGTTGTAAATTTAGATAATTATGAGAGACTTTTGTCTCTTTTTTTCTTTTTATGATATAATTTTTTTAGAGAGGGACTTTTTAATGAATAGTATTGAGAGAAAATTAGTAGATGAGTTATTAGCTGGGAGAAGAGTACTTGCTACAGAATATATGTATAATAGGGATTATGAATTTGTAAAAACTGTTTTAGAGATGGAAGAATGGGATAATCCAAAATTTAAGGGACTTCTTACTAGTAATATTTGGTATTGTGATTTAGATACAATAAAAGGCGTTTTACAGTTACCGGCTTGGACTGATGAGAGATTTTGTAGAGCTTTGTCTTCTTCAATTTGGAAGGCTGACTTAGACAATATTAAGAATATTTTGAAAAGACCGGAATGGTATGATTCAAGATTTGATAAGGTATTTACTTCGTCAATTTGGGCTAGTACTAGTGATAAAGTTTCAAGAATTTTAGATATTTCAGAATTAAGAGATCCAAAATTTAGTTCATTACTTACTTCAACTATATGGAATAGTACGCCTGAAATGGTACAGAGTGTTTTAGAATTATCAGAATGGGATAATCCAAGATTTAGTAATTTACTTACTCCTAATATTTGGAATAGTAATATAGAAGTCGTAAAAAAAGTATTATCTTCTAATTATTGGGATGATCCAAAGTTTGAGAGGCTTCTTACTAGTAATATTTGGAGCTGTTCAGATCCTTCGATGATAGATAAAATTTTAAGTTTAAGGGAGTGGGATGATGAAAGATTTAGTAATTTACTTACTCCTACGATTTGGCAAAGTAATTTTGAAACAGTTAAAGGCGTTTTAAATTTAAAAGACTGGGATAATCCAAGATTTAGTAATTTACTTACTTCTAATATTTGGAATAGTAATATCGGTAATATTATTGATACATTACGTATGGAAGAATGGAATAATGAGAAATTCAGCCATCTTCTAACTTCTAGTTTATGGAAAAGTAATGCTTTGGAAATAAAGAATATTTTATCTATGAGTGAATGGGATGATGAAAGATTTAGTCATTTATTAACACCAAGTATTTGGAATAGTAGTTATAAAGCTGTGAAAGATATATTATCATTGCCATATTGGAATTCTCATAAATATGATGGATTATTGAAACCTAGTATTTTTTCTTTATCACTGGATAATATTACTGCTGGTATGACATTGTTAAGTAAATATGGTATTGATGAGTATGCTACTAATGGTTGTTTAAGAAAAGGTTCTATTTATTTAGGAAAACTTTTGGAATATTTAAAAAATAATAATTATTCATTAACAGTTATGAATACTTCTGGTGATCATAGGCATCGATTAAATCCTATTTTAAGTGCTACTAGTAAAAGATTAAGAGAAGATTATGGTATAGATGTTAAAACTATGAAAGGAGTCGATTCTTTTTATGCAAGACATTAATGATATTATTAATAAATATGATAAAAGTATTGTTAATAAACTTAATATAGAAAATTTTTCTAGAATTGTATTGTTTTTGAGAAAGTCTGGTTGTGATTTTGTTGATGATATTGTTGAAAATTATTTAGATTTGTTTGTTTTTGATTATGATGAATTTGTTAATAAGTACTATAAGCTTGATGTTAAGTATAATGGTAAGTTTTTAAAAAAAGCTAGTTACAATATGGACATTTTAGAGGAATTTTATACTATTTAGTTATTTATTTAAGTTGATATTTGTACAGGATGGAGTTGATTAGATTACATGGATAGAAATTTTATAAAATTAATTCAACTTATATGTTTAGAAAATAATATAGAGTGCCAGGTTTTATCTTTGGGTTATTTACTTGTTTTAGAAAAGAATAGGGTAGTTAAAACTATCTCTGGCTATAAGTTTGATAATAATAGTTATTCTTTAGGTAAGGTATTTGATGATAAATATGCTACATATGAATTGTTAAAGTATTTTAATGTGCCAGTGTGTGAATATAGTATATTTTATTGTAAAAATAATACTAATAGTCATGTTGGAAAGTATAATAGTTTGGAATATTTGAAAGAAAAATTTGATGAGTATATGGGGGATGTTGTTGTAAAGAAAAATACTGGTACCTGTGGAAATGAAGTTAGTCATTTTAAAGAGTTCATAGAATTGGAAAAGTTTTATAATAATACTTTTTTTAGTGATGCTTCTTTTAGTATATGTCCTTTTTATAATATTAGTAATGAGTTTCGAGTTATTGTTTTAAATAATAAAGTTAAAGTTATTTATAAGAAAATATTGCCTGAAGTATTGGGTGATGGGTATTCTACTATTAGGGAATTGTTATTAAAGCTTAATTATGAGTACTTTAAGAATATTGATGATAACTCTTTAAATGTTATTTTAAAGAGAGATGAGAAGTTTTGCTATGATTGGAAATTTAATTTATCTCTTGGTTCTGTAGCTTCTTTTGATATAGATAAATTAGATAAAAAGAATATACTTGATATAGTTTCTAAAATTACTGATAGTATTGATATAGGATTTTGTAGTATTGATATTATTAAGACTATTGAAAATGAATATTTAGTTATGGAAGTTAATTCTGGAGTAATGATGAAACATTTAATGTCTTTGAAGGATAATGGTTATGGCATAGCTAAGGATATTTATACTGAGGCAATATTGGGTATGTTTGATGTAAAATAATAAGTAAAATGTTTTGTCAAGAAAAGTGTCTAATTATGTCGCTTTCCTTGATTAATTTATGTCTTTTGGTTATGCTAATAGTAGGGAGTGTGATACACATGATTTATCCATCTATTGATAAACTACTTAATATAGTTGACTCTAAATATGAGCTTGTTCATATAGCAGCAAGAAGAAGTAAACAAATTTCTAAAGACGGATATTTACAATTACCTGAAAAAAATTATAAATGTGTCAAAAATATAGGAAGAGCTCTTGAAGAGGTTTCTGAGGGATTGATTGAAGTAAAAAGAAAGAGTGAATAGTATCTTTCTTTTTTTAAATACATTTTTATCTATTGACAAACACACGTTTGTATTTTATTATAGTAAGACAAGTACTTGATGTGCAATATATGATTAATGATGTTGATAGGAGGTATACATGAAAATTTTAAAATATAAAAAAATAAGTTCTGGTAAATATTTAGTTACTTTAGATGATAATCGAGAATTAAAATTGTATGAAGATGTAATTTTAAAGTATGAATTATTGTTAAAGAAAGATATTACGAATGATATTTTTCCGGAAATAGAGGCTTATAATAATGAGTGTGATGTTTATTATACCGCTTTAAAGTCGCTTAAGTCTAGATTTAAGAGTTCTTGGGAATTAAGAAAAATGTTACTTTCTAAGGATTATCCTAGTTCTTTTGTTGATATAGCTATAGAAAAATTAGAAAAGCAAGGATATTTAAATGATCGTAGTTTTGCGAGGGCATATATTAATAATCAAATAATTACTTCTTCTAAAGGACCTAATAAGATAATTAAAGATTTATCTAGTAAAGGAATTGATATGAGTATTATTTCAAATGAGATAGGTGTTTTTGAAGAGAATATACAAATTGAGAAAATTAATAAGATTATTAGGATGGCTATTAAGAGTAATAGAAATAAAGGGGGAAATGTTTTAAAAAATAAAATTGTAAATGATTTAGTTATGTCGGGTTATTCTTATGAAGTTATTTCTAAAGTAATAGATAGTTATAATTTTAATGATACCTCTGATATTGCGAAGAGGGAGTATGAAAAATTGTATAAAAGATTAAATAAAAAATATTCTGGTAAGGAATTAGAATATAAAATTAAAGAAAAATTATATCAAAAAGGACTTAGTTATGAAAAGGATTGTTAAGAAAAATTTTACTATTATTTTATTTGGAATTTTAGTTTTTGCTTTTACTTTAGCTTTAGCTAGTTGTGTTAAAATTGATACTGATTTTTTATGGCATATAAAAGCTGGAGAATATATGATGAAACACGGTATTTTAAATACTGATGTATTTTCTTGGTATATGTATGGGAAAAGTTGGATGTCACATGAATGGTTATTTGAAATAATTATTTATAATTTGAGTAATTTGTTAGGTAAGAGTTTTTATGTAATATTTAGTTTTATTTGTATTGGTATTTTAGAATTAATTTTGTTTGTATATAATAAAGATAAGTTTTTGAAAAATGTTGTGTTTAGTTTAGTTTGGATTATTTTCGGTTTTATTTTAGTCTTTTATGTACAAATTAGACCTCATTTAGTTAGCTATATTTTCTTAGCTTTAACTATCTGGTTTTTATATGATTTATATAAGAATGAAGATTCTAGAAAAATATATTTTTTACCAGTACTATCTGTTCTTTGGTCTAATGTTCATGGTGGTTCTAGTAATTTAGGGTATTTATTTTGTTTTATCTTTTTGATAATAGGTTTATTTTCATTTAAGTTTTCAAAGATTGAAGCTAATAGAATTAGTAAAAAACAGTTATTTAAATATTTATTTATTGGTATATTGCCAATGTTTGCTGTATGTATAAATATTCATGGTTTTAAGATGTTTTTATATCCATATCAAAATATACTGGATAGTTTAATGATTTCTAATATTGCTGAATGGAGACCGACTACGCTTAATAATATAAGTAATTATCCATATTTTATTTTGGCAGTTTTGATATTATTTGTATTCATTTTCAGTAAGAAGAAGATAGAGTTAATGGATTTTGTTTTATTTGGAATATCCTTGTTTTTAGGACTTAAGAGTATTAGGTTTTGGCCATATACATATATAATTATGAGTTTTGTTATCTTTAATTATATTGGTAAAAGAAAAATAGATGCTGGTACAAATTTAAGCATTGGATTTATATCAATTTTACTTGTGTTATTTTCTATTGGTAATCTTTATCGAAACTATGAAACGGATGATTACTTTTTAGATGATGAAGTAATTAATGTTTTAAAAGAAGAAAAGCCAGAACGTTTATATAATATGTATGATTATGGTGGTGTTCTTATTTACAATGATATTTTAGTATTTATAGATGGTAGGGCAGACTTATATTCTAAATATAATTTTAAAGATTATTTAGATATTTCTAAGTTAAATGGTGATTATCCTAAATTGATTGAAAAATATAGTTTCGATTATTTCTTGGTTTCTACTAATTATCCTATTAATACTTATTTAAAGTATTCAGATAAGTATGAAGTTATTTATGAAAATAAAGAAAGAAATTTTAGGTTATATAAAGAAAAAAGTGCTAATTAATTAGCGCTTTTTAGCTTGATGATTTAGAATTTTCAATTAACTTATCCATGTATTCATTATATTGTTTCTTTAATGAATCATCTTTCCAAGTTATTTTTTTGCTTTCTCTATATTTAACTAGAGTTTGATAATATAGTGAATTGTCTTCTTGTAACTTTTGAGCTGTTAATTTTTCTTTAATCTCAGATTTTACTTCTTTTAATTCAGCTTTTTCTTTTTCGTCTACTTTTAAAATTATATGATATCCATATTGAGTTTTAACTGGTTCAGTAGTATATTCACCTTTTTTTAATTCTCTAACGGCAGCTGAAAATTCATCTAACATATCACTTGGTTGGAAGTATCCTAAGTCTCCGCCTTTTTCTTTAGTAGCTTCATCTGTTGAATACTCTTTAGCAAGCTTTGCGAAGTCTTTACCTTTATTTAATTTTTTAATTACTTCATTTGCTTTCTTTAAAGCTACTTCATCAGCTTCTTCTTTTTCTTCATCAGTAGCATCATCTTCAACGTCAACTGAAATTAATATATGACTGGCTTTAATTTCACCATAGATATTATCTTCATAATATTTTTTAATTTCTTTGTCAGTTAAATTATCACTAATATATTCTTTAACAGCTTTATTTCTTTTATATTCTAGTCTTAACATTTCTTCTAATTCGTCTTCAGAATTTACACCAAAGTATTGTTGAAGAATTTTAATATAAGTTTCTTCATCAGAACCATAGCTCTTTTTCATTTGTGATAATTGTTTTTCAACAGATTCGTCTTCTTCATCATCTGACTTATAAGTTTTGTCTAATAACTTGTGATCAATCATATCAATTAGTGTTGCGATATTGTCTTCTTTAATTTCTTCATAATATTGATTTGATGTTATTTTGGCACCTTTTATTGATACTGCAGTATTTTCTCCATCCTTAAGCTCAACTTTTTTTCCACATCCTGTTAGGACTAATGAAATAGCAGCAAGAGAACTTAACGCTAAAAATAATTTGTTGTTTTTCATATTTTTCCTCCCTATACACTTATTTATAATAGCAAAAAAAATAAATTCGTGCAATAAATATGATGGATATAATCACACAAATTAGAGTTTTACCATAAAATAAGATGAAAGCATAAAAAAAGGAGGAAAAAACATGAACAATTGTGTATCTTCATCAGCTATCATTTTAGTATTATTTATTCTTTTAATCATTATATTAGGTGCTTATATTTAAGGAGGTGTTTTGATGTCTTGTTCTGATAATAAAACAGTAAGCGGTTGTAGAAAAAGTAATAATGGTTATTTAATAGTTATAATTCTTTATATTTTACTTGTTATTGTATTGGGAGGAATAGTCAGTTATTAATTTTTAGAGGTAAGAATTCATATTCTTATCTTTTTTCATATATTTTTATTTTTTACTCATAATAATACTGGTGATATTAATGTATTATTTAGATATATTCTTTATTTGTTCTTTCCTTGGATATATAATGGAGACACTTTTAAAAATATTTGTTTCTCATGGGATGAATAATGGAATACTTTTTGGACCTTGGATACCTATTTATGGACTTGGTGCTGTAATTATAGTTTTTATTACAGATTATATTTTTAAAGAAACTAAGTATAAGAGATGGATTAAAATAGTTTTAACAGTAATTCTTTGTGTTATCGTATTAACTTTTATGGAATGGGTAGCGGGTAATTTAATTGAAGTTTTAACTGGTAAAATATTTTGGGATTATAGTAGACTTAAATTTAATTTTGGACATTATATAGCATTAGAAATTAGTTTAGTTTGGCTTATTTTTATCTTTATATTTATGTATGTTATTAGACCTTTAATAGATAAACTTATAAAAAAAATACCAAACTGGTTAGGAGTTTTGGTATTGATCTTGTTTATTATTGATATTATTATTACTTGTTTTCTAATTTAGAAAATACTTCTTCTACAGGTAATATTTTATTTTCATCATAAACAAAGTCAGCATTATCATCTTTATACCTTGGTATTAGATGAATGTGAAAATGTTTTATTTCCTGTCCTAGAAAATTGTTTTCAGCAATAGTTAGACCTTCACAATTAAGACGTTCTTTTAATAAGTCATATAAGGTATTTCTTGTTACTTCTAAACTATGAGTTACAATTTTTTCGTCGATGTCCATGATATTAATATAATGTTTTTTAGGTATTATTAATAAATGTCCATTAGTATTTGGGTTAATGTTCATTATTACTTTTATTAAATCATCTTCATATACAGTTTTTGATGGTATTTCACCAGCAATTATTTTACAAAATAAGCAATCAGTCATTTTCTTCCTCCTTAATTTAAATATTTATAAGTAATATTATTTTCTTTTAAAATATCACTGTTTTCATCTTTTATTATAGCACTAATTATATCATTTAGTAATGTTATATTTTCTATTTGTTCTGAAGTTATATTATTTACTTTGACACTTTTAGTTAAGTTATTTGTGTTTGTTAGGGTTATTTGATAATTTTTAGGAGTAATATTTTCTTCTTTTAGTTTAGTATTTAAATCAATAAGACTTTTGCCAATAGCATTAGTATTCCATTTACTATTTATAGTAGTTTCTAGTGTATATACTTTTAGGTCTTTAAAAGTATTCTTTGTTATGATGTGTTCTTTTACTTGACCGGAATGGGCATTTAGAGTTTTATAAAACGTAATTTTAAAGTCTTTTTTATATTTATTATTTAAGTCTTTTTCTAGATTTTTTTCTAATGTGTTTATTAGTGTTTTGCCTTCTAAATAATCTTTTTTATATGTATCAGTTGTCTTTTTACTGTTGTAGGTTACTATGAAGTATAAATTTTTATTTTTTTTTGACTTTACTTTTGTTGTGTATTTTGTGTTTTTATATTTTGTATCATCAATTGAAAAGGTTTCTATTTCTTCTTTATATGTTTCATTTAAATAAGTTAAGACTTTTTTATGTATTCTTGATGCGTAGTATGGGGCTGATTTTTCATTTAATATTATAATTCCAAATGATACAAAAATTATAAATGTGAAAATAGCCATTTTTATGGTTAGTTTTTTTTGTTCTTTCATCTTATCACCAAGTATATTTTATATTAAAATTGATTAAAATTCAATTATTCATCTTTTAAAATTTTGTGATATTTTGTTCTTAAGTATTGTTTTGAGTGCTTATTTATGCTATTATTATGATGAGAATAAAATAGGTGGTGTAATTATGATGCAAGTTCAAAAGGGTCAAGTTAAATATAAAGATCGTAGTGATATTGTTTGTACATATGGATGTTTAGAAGATGGTAAACAATATTATTTCTTGGATGGAGAAAAATTGGGTAAAGGTCGTATTGTTGCGTCTACTGCGTTAGTAGAAGCTATTGATCCATTGGTTTTGGCATCTAATATTGGTGTTATTGATAGTGATGGAAAAATTATTGTTCCATTTAAAAATAAAGCTGTTAAACCAGTTGGTGATGAGGCGATGTTAGTCGAGGTTTCTAAGCCTGTTACTAAAAGTGTTATTGAGGCTGCTGGTATGAGAAGAGATCCTTTAGCAGCTACTAAATTAGTTACAACACCTGCCGCAATTAAAGAAAAGATTAATGCGAAAATGGGTCCTAATGGAAGATTCCTTTTTAATGATCAGTTTTCAGAAGCTAGTGTTTATGATTTAGATGGTAATAATTTGTTAGATAATAAATTATATAGTTTTATTGGATATAATAATGATATTTTATATTTAGCAGGTAATACTGCTGATACTGATGTTGTTACTTATTCATTAAAAAAAGAAAAAGAAGAAAAAATTGAGGAAAAAGTTGTTGAAGAAGAAAAGAATGTTGAAGATGAATTAGATGTTCAGTCTTTAGTTGTTCCTAAAGAAGAAATAGATAAAGCTATGAGCAAGGTAGAAGAAGAAAATAATGAAGAAGAGCTTCATGAAATTAGTTTTAAAGATACTTTAGTTGAGAGTGATGAGTTTCCTGATACTGTTGTAGATAATGAAAATGAAGTTGAAGATAAAGAAGAACTTACTGTAGAAAATGATGATAAAGAAGAAACAATTGATGAAAAAGAAAAAATAATTATTCCTACACCTATAGTTCCTACTGCTACGGCTAAGAGAGTTTCATTATTTAAAGATAAAGCTAGTGAAGTAGAAAAAGAAAATATAAGCGAAGAAAAAGAAGAAGACGATGAAGATGAAGATATTGTTAATAATCATTCACTATTTTCTGGTATGTCTTTGAATAATGATGAAAATCGCGGATTAAGTGATAATATTATTGAAGATACAGCTGAAGTTATGGCTAGTTTAATAAGCCAAAATAAAGAACAAAAAGAATTAATTTCTAGTCAGGAAGAACAAATTGAAAGTTTAATGAAATTTAAGAGAAAAGCCTTTGAGGAAAATAGAACTTTAGTTGAAGCTGGTGAAATTCTTAGAAAGAAAGTTAGAGCTTTAGAAAAAGAAAATAGTAGACTTAATGATACTATTTCAAAATTGGAAAGTGAGATTAGTACTTTAAAAGGACAGGTTGCTGGTAAAGGTGATTTAGCTAAATTAATAGCTGATGCTAAAAACTTGTTAGGCGATGACAATAGTATTAATATTAAATAATTATTTTGGGAAGAGCAGTATAAGCTCTTTTTTAATTTTTTTTCTTTTTTACTTATTTTTCAACAAATTTTTAGATTTTTTGGTATAATATATGGTGTTGACTGGAGAGATGCATTTATGATAGAAATTAATAATTTATGTGCAAAAATAAAAGATACAGATAAAGAAATACTTAATGGTGTTTCATTAAATATTAAGCCTGGTGAAATACACGCTATCATGGGTCCTAATGGTACTGGAAAAAGTACGCTTTCAAAAGTTATACTTGGTAACTACATGTATGAAGTTACAGATGGAGATATTTTATTTTCAGGAGAAAGTATATTAAAATTACCAGTTTATGAAAGAGCAAGAAAAGGGATATTTTTATGTATGCAGGATCCAACAGTTATAGATGGTGTTTCTAATAGTGAGTTTTTAAGAACCGCTTTAGGAGAAGTTAATGGAGAAAAAGTTAATTTATATACATTTATAAAAAATATGGAAGATACTATGAAAAAAGTAGAACTTGATAGTAGTATGTTACATAGATCTTTAAATAAAGGATTTTCTGGCGGAGAAAAAAAGAAAAATGAGATATTACAGATGATTCTTTTGAAACCTAAATTCATTATTTTAGATGAGTTAGATTCTGGATTAGACGTAGATAGTTTAAGAATAGTTTGTGAAAATATTAATGAATATTTAAAAGAAAATCCGGATACATCAGTTTTAATTATTACACATTATACAAGAGTATTAAATTATATTAAGCCAAGTTATGTACATGTTATGAGAGATGGTAAAATTGTTAAAACTGGTACTATGGATTTAGCTTATGAAATAGAAAAAACTGGTTATAATGGTATTAATGCTATGATAGGAAACGAAGAAAATGAGTAAGATATTATATATTGTAGATAATAACAAGAATAGTAATTATAAATATAATATAAAAGAAGATACTGTTATATATCATTTTTCAATAAATAGTAGTAGTGATGTTACTATTGATTTAGATGTTTATGGAGTTAGTATTTATTACTATTACAATAATATTAATTATGATGATAATACTTTTAAAATTAGAATTAATCATAATGCTTGTAATACACATAGTGAGGTATTTAATCATGGTGTTAATGTTTTAAATAACAAACTTTCTTATCTTGTTGATGGAGTTGTACCAAAGAAAAGTAGTAAATGTATTTGTAACCAAGAAAATCAAATTATTAATATGAATAATGGTAAAAGTACAATATGTCCTAATTTGCTTATTGATAATTATGATGTTTTAAGTAATCATGCAGCTTACATTGGTAAATTTAAGGATGAAGTTATGTTTTATATGATGAGTAGAGGTATTTCTTTAGATGTAGCTTATAGATTATTGTTAAATGGATTTTTAATTAATTCTGATAGTATTGATTTATCTAGAATAGATGAATTTGTAAAAGAAATAGAAAATATTTAGGAGGTGATATTTTGAATAGAGAAGATTTTCCAATGTTAAAGGAAGATATTGTTTATTTTGATAATGGAGCTACGACATTAAAACCTAAATGTGTAGTTGATAGTATGATTAAGTATTATCAAGAACATACTTCTAATATTCATAGAGGTGATTATGATGCCGCTGTTATTACTAATAAATTGTATGATGGGACAAGAGATGTAGTGAAAGAATTTATTAATTGTAATTCGTCTGATGAAGTTGTTTTTACGTCTGGTACTACTATGTCTATTAATATGGTTGTCTTTGGTTTTATGAGAAAACATTTAAAAGCAGGAGATGAAGTTTTACTTACTAAGTCAGAGCATGCATCTAATGTTTTACCTTGGATAAAGTTAAGTGAAGAAATTGGGATAGTTATTAAATATATGGATTTAGATGATGATTATTCATTACCTGTCTCTAGTGTTTTAAATAGTGTTACTGATATGACAAAGGTTATATCAATTGCTCATGTTACTAATGTTATTGGTGATGTTAGAGACGTTTATGCTATAGGTGAAATTTGTAGGGATAAAAATATTTACTTTTGTGTAGATGGAGCTCAAAGTGTTCCACATTTAAAAGTTGATTTTAAAAAAGCAAATATGGATTTCTTGAGTTTTTCTGGACATAAAATGCTTGGTCCTACAGGTGTTGGAGTGTTGGTAGGAAAGTATGATTTGTTGCAGGAGATGGAACCTTTATGCTACGGAGGTGGAATGAATCAGTACTTTGAAACAGATAATAGTTATGAATTAAAAAATGCACCTACTAAGTTAGAAGCAGGAACTCCAGCAATTGCTGAAGTAATAGGTTTAAAAAGAGCTATTGAGTATTTGATGAGTATAGGTATGGAAAAAATTGAGAAACATGAACAAGAATTAAAAGAGTTCTTAGTTAGTGAATTAGAAAAGATACCTAATATAGTTTTATATAATAGAAATTCAAAGTCTGGTATATTAGCATTTAATATAGATGGAGTTTTTGCTCAAGAAAGTTCTATATATTTAAATCATTATCATATCTATGTTAGAGCAGGTAATCATTGTGCTAAGATGCTTAAAGATGAAATTAATATAAAGAATACAGTTAGAGTTAGTATGTATTTATATAATACTAAAGAAGATGTTTTAAAATTAGTTGAGGCTTTAAAAAATAGTCATGATATATTTAAAATAGTACTATAGTATAGGGGGCTTTATATGGATAATAATTTAAAAAGAGAAATAATTTTAGATAATTATCAAGATCCTATGAATAAAGGATTAGTTGAAGATGATAGTTATATTAAGGTTAATACTAATAGTGAAAGTTGCATTGATGATTTGGATGTAATGGTAAAAATTGTTGATGGAAAACTAGAAGATATTTGTTTTGATGGAGAAGCTTGTGCTATTAGTACTTCAGCAACTTCTATTATGATTAGGACATTACTGGGAAAAAGTGTTGAAGAGGCTAAAAAGATTTTAGTTAATTATCAAAATATGATTAATGAAAAAGAATATGATAAGGATTTGTTAGGTGAACTTATAGTGTATGATGAAGTTTGTAAGCAACCTAATAGAAAAGGTTGTGCTCTTATTCCTTATAAAGCAATGGATAAGATTTGGGAGGTATTGGATAATGAAAATAGACACTAAAAAACTTAAGTTAGCAGAAGTTAGATATTTTGATAAAGAGCATAATGGAGTAGAAGTATTTGGACCAAGAGCTTATGCAATTTTATATGAAGTTGATGATAAAGATATTCCTACTTTTAAGGGTACTAAATATGTTAATATATTTGGATTGGAAGACTTTGATTTAGTTTTTAAAAGAAGTAGATTCTATAGTTGTTGCGATACATATGGATTTGACTATGGTACAAAAATGGAACATGTTTTTGGAGAAATAGAGTCTGGACCTTGTTTAGTTTTAACTGATGATGATTTTTCAGATGTTTATGGTTCTTATGTTAGTTATGAGGCTTTAGAAAATTACGTTTTAAGATCTGATCATTATTTTTTAGGACGTGAAAATGTTGCTAGAGAAAGACTACTTGCTATGAGAGGTCCAGTTAAAATGAGAAAATTATTAGAAAAGGATAAGAAGTCAGCTGCTATAGTAAAAGAGTTTTTTAATGAAAGAGGTATGCGAAAAGTAAAAAAAGGTTGATGATAATATGGAAATTAAAGGAATAGATAGAAAAAAAGTAGAGTTAATTTCTAATATAAAGAAAGAAGATTCTTGGATAAAAAAAATTAGACTTGATAGTTATGAAAAGTTTGAAGAATTAGGAATGCCAGAGTTTGGACCTAAGATTGATTTGGATTTTTCTTCTATTATTTACTATAAAGCTAATGAACAAGATGAAGCTATTAAGAGTGATTGGAATAATGTATTGAAACCGGTCGTTGATGAGCTTGATTCACTTGGTGTCTTAGAAAGTGAAAAACATCTTGGCGGTATGGGTGTTCAATATGAAAGCGAAGTAATATATCATAGTATGTTAGAGGAACTTGAAAAGAAAAAGGTTATTTTTACTTCTATTGAAATGGCTATGAAAAATTATCCAGACTTAGTTAAAAAGTATTTTGGTAAGATAGTTAATGCTTCAGAAAATAAGTTTGCAGCTTTAAATGGAGCAGTATTTTCAGGAGGAAGTTTCATCTATGTACCTAAGAATACTAAATTAGATAGACCGTTACAAAGTTATTTTAGAATTAATAGTAAGAACATGGGTCAGTTTGAAAGAACTTTGATAATTGTTGATGATAATAGTGATTTACATTATATAGAAGGATGTACTGCTCCTACTTATAGTGAATCCTCTTTACATGCTGCGGTTGTTGAAATATATGTTGGTAAGAATAGCAGGTGTCGTTATTCAACTATTCAAAACTGGGCTCCTAATGTTTATAATTTAGTTACTAAAAGGGCTTTAGTCGATGATAATGGTACTATGGAATGGATAGATGGTAATATTGGGAGTAAGGTTACAATGAAGTATCCATGTTGTGTACTTAAGGGTGATAATTCTAATGGTACTTGTATTACTATTAGTGTAGCCTCAAAAGGTCAAGAACAAGATTCTGGTGCTAGAATGATTCATCTCGGTAAAAATACGAAGAGTAATATTATTTCTAAGAGTATTGCTAGAAATTCTGGAAATGCTACTTATAGAGGTAAAGTTTTAATTAATTCTTCAGCTAGTAATAGTATTGGTAATGTTAAATGTGATACTTTGATTTTAGATGAAGTCTCTAAGAGTGATACAATACCTGTTAATTCTTGTTTTAATTTGAGTAGTAGTATTGAACATGAAGCAACTGTTTCTAAAATAAGTGATGATAATTTGTTTTATATGATGAGTAAAGGTATTTCTGAAGAGAGAGCTATGGAATTAATTGTTTTAGGTTTCTTAGAAAAGTTTAGGGAAGAGTTACCGATGGAATATGCTGTTGAATTAAATCAACTAATTAAAAGAAATTTATAATACTTATAAAGTTGTTATTTCGATATATGTGTTGTTTATAAAAAGAGATTTTCTATGGTTGAATCTCTTTTTTTATATGGTTTTAGTATGTGAAATGTTAATTTTGGTGATTTGTCTTTTTTATTTTCTTTTAATAATATAACACTTGAAGGGAGGTGAAGTATGCTAAATCAAATAATTTTAGTTGGAAGACTTACTAGAAATATTAAGGTTAATAAGTCTGAAAATGGTAAAAAAATTGCTAATATAAGTTTGGCTATACCTAGAAGTTTTAAGAATATGGAGGGAACTTACGATACTGATTTTATAGACTGTGTTGCTTTTGAAAGTATTGCTGAGAATACAGCTTCTTATTGCTCTAAAGGTGATATCATTGGTGTTAAAGGAAGAGTACAGTCTAGAGTAGTTGAAAAGGATGGAAAGAAAGAATATTTGATGGATATAGTTGCAGAAAAAGTAACGTTTTTATCTAGTAGAAAAAAAGAGGAAGAAGAAAAATAATATATAAGTAAAATAAAGGTAGAATCTTCTACCTTCTTTTTATTATGATTTTGATTTTTCAAAACTAGTATTTTTTTCTTATTTGTGCTATATTTATGATAGGGTGATAGTGTGATAGGCGTTAGAGAATATAGAATGACTGATTATTTTGATGTTAGTAGAATTTTGGAAGAAGCTTTTGATGTTACTAAAGCTAATGTTAATCCTGATAAAAACTATAAAGAATATGTTGCAGTTGTTAATGATGTTGTGGCTGGATATTTAGTTCTTACTAGAGTTTTAGACTTAGTTAAAGGTAGACCTTATTATTTAGTTGACTATGTTTGTGTTGCTAAATTTTATAGAAATCTTGGACTTGGTCAATTACTTATGGAAAGAGCATTAGAAGTTGCTAGAAAAGATAAGGCTTTATATGTAGAATTAACTTCTAGAAAAGATAGAGTAGCTGCGCATCATTTGTATGAAAAAGTTGGTTTTGAAAAACGTGATTCTTATATTTATAGGAGGACTTTACAATGATAGTAGATATTATTAATAAAAAGAGATTAGGATTAGAATTGACTTATAAGGAACTTTCATTTTTCTTTAATGGATATTTAAAGGGAGATGTTAAGGATTATCAAATGTCTAGTTTACTTATGGCTATTTGTATTAATGGTATGACTGATGAAGAAATATTTTCTTTAACTAAGATATTTATTGATTCTGGGGATATACTTGATTTTTCAGAGATACCAGGGATAAAAGTTGATAAACATTCTACTGGTGGTGTTGGTGATAAAACTACTTTGATTATTGCTCCTATAGTTGCTTCTTTAGGAGTTCCAGTTATTAAGATGTCTGGTAGAGGATTAGGGTATACAGGTGGCACTATTGATAAATTGGAAAGTATTAAAGGTTTTAATATAGCCTTAGATGATAACCAAGTATTTAATCAAGTTAAAAAAATAGGTATGGTTGTTACTGGTCAAACTGCTGACTTGGCGCCTATGGATAAAGCAATTTATGCATTAAGAGATGTTACTGGTACTGTTTCATCAATTCCATTAATTGCTTCAAGTATTATGAGTAAAAAGATAGCCTCTGGTGCTGATAAGATTTTAATAGATATAAAAGTAGGATCTGGGGCTTTATTACAGAAAAAAACTGATGCTAATAAATTAAGTGATTTAATGAAGAAAATTGGTAAGTTTTATGGTAGAGAAGTAAGAACTATAATTAGTGATATGAATGTACCTTTAGGTCACGCAGTAGGAAATAGTATTGAAGTAATGGAAGCTATGGATGTGCTTAAAGGTAAGGAAAAGAATACCAATTTAGTTGATTTATGTATTGAACTTGCTAGTGAAATGGTAAGTATGGGTAAAAATATTTGTTATGACGATGCTTATAAAGAAGTTATTAATAGTATTAAGTCTGGCAGTGCATATGAAAAGTTCTTGGAATTTGTTAAAGAACAACATGGTAAAATTGATTCTTTATCTTTAGCTGATAATGTTGTTGAAATAAAGGCTACTGAATCTGGTATTGTTAAAAAAATAGATGCTTTAGAATTAGGAAAGTTATCAGTTAAACTTGGTGCTGGTAGAGTTAATAAAGAGGACAAAATAGATTATGAAGTTGGAATTTATTTAAATAAATTAGTTGGTGATACTGTAAAGAAAGGCAACGTTTTGGCAACAGTTTATTTAAATAAGAAGGTCGATTTAAGTTGCTTTGATAAGATTTTTACTATAAAATAGAAAAATAATTTGAAAACAGTTTGAAAATATTAAAATTATGGTATAATAATTTATATAAAGGTAGGGAGAATTTATGGAAAAAATTTATATTGAAAATAATAAACAAAATAATAAAAACTTTTTACAATCTAAGTCTATAGTTGGTACATTTGCTTTAGCAATTATTGCAGTTGTTGCTATTGTAATAGTAGGTTTGAATCAAACTTCTTATGCTATTCCTGAGGTGACTAATAAGTTGCCAGATACATTTACTACTGCTGATGTTGATGGTAATGAAACAATTAATACGTATCCTACTGCTCATCCAGTTAATCCTTTTAGAACTACTGCTGAGTATGGTAGTCTTCAATTGTTCTGTATGCAAGCTAATAAAGATTTTGCTGGTGGAAAAACATATATGAAGGATGCAGCCATAGAAGATTATGGATTATTATATTTACTTGCTAAATTATCTAGTGATGAATTTGATGAAACTTTTGCTGTGTATACTGATGAGAATTTAAAAAGCGCTGTTAAGACTTGGGTTTCGCAAGTTTCTATTTGGATGTATTTAAATGATTCAAGAGTAACTCCTGAGTCAGTTATTGGAAATTATAAGTTTGCGGATGGTGATCAGGAAAATTTAATGAATGCTAAAGCATTAATTCTAGGAGCAAATGAAAATGTTTATTATAAAGTTGATGGTAGTGTAGGTCTTCCTAGTGAGTCTGATTCTACATTCTATGATAAATATGTTAAAAACTTAGTAGAAGAAGCTATTGCTAATAAAGGTACTCCTAATAAATTTTTAAAGATTAATACCGCAACTAATAATATTTCTTTAACTTCTGATGATAAATATTATCAAACTTCACAAATATCTGTTACTGCAACACCTTCAGCTAACTTTAATGGTTACTCGGTTGAATTAAAATCTGCTCCAGAAGGATCATTTATAGTAGATGAAAACGGTAATAAGATAAGTGATAATCAACTTTCTAATATGGCTAGTACTGATAAATTTTATGTAAGAGTTCCTGTTAATAAGGTAAATGAAAATAATAAAAAGATTGAAATTGGTGTAACTGGTTCATTTACAACACTTGAAGGTAACTATTATCTTGATACTGCAGGACAATATCAAACCGTAGCGGCTGTTCAAACGGTTACAAATAATGTTCAAACTGATTTAGAGATTCCTTTAAATTATACTCCAAATGTTCCTGATACTGGTTTATCTACTGCTCAAACTGTTTACTTTATTGGATTAATAGTTCTATTATCTGGTATTGGTATTATCTATGCAAATGTTAAACCATCAGAAAGTAAGTAAAAAGAGTTTTAGAAAGAGTCAGTTACTTATAATTGGCTCTTTCCTTATATTTTTGGGAATATTTGTTTTATCTTTTAATCATTTGAAAGCAATTAAAAATAGTGTTTTTTCAGATATGCAAATAGCTATTTCTGATAGTATTCCTGATAAAACAGATGAGACTGTTGAAGTTGAGAAAGATGCTGAAATTATTATTAATGATAATACTCAGAATACGCAAGTACAAGAACAGTCTCAAGTTATTAATTATAGTAAATATTTGGGAGTTTTAGAAATACCTAGAATAGGATTAAAAAGAGGGTTTTATGGTACTGATTCTAAATATAATGATATTCAGTATAATGTTACATTAGTTAAAGGTTCTACAATGCCAGATGTTCCTAATGGGAATTTAATTTTAATGGCACATTCAGGTGATGCTTATAATAGTTATTTTAATTATTTGTATCGATTAAATATAGGTAATAGTGCTTATGTTACTTATAAAGGTAAGAAATATCAATATAAACTAGTTAATGTTTATACTGTTCCTAAAGTTGGATCTGTTACAATTGTTAGAAACTATGATAAGACTACGTTAACTTTAATTACTTGTACAAATAATGATTCTACAAGTCAGTCTGTTTATATTTTAGAGTTGGTTTAGTTAGTGTGGAGGTGGTAGTCTTTGTTTTTATCTCTAATAGAAAAGATAGGATTAGTTATTAAAAATGCTTTTTCTTCTTTTATGGGAATAGAAATATTTTTGATTATACTTCTACTATTTTTATTTTTAGTATTGAATATTAAAAGAAATAATAAAATTGTTCTATGGTCTTTTGTTATTGGGTTTATTGTTTTTATGACAGTAATTGTAGTTATGAATTTTGACTATGCTACTTATTCAATTGATTATTTACTTAAGGCTATAATGAAATATATTTATTTTCCATCTACTGTAGTGTATTTTTTGATTGTTGTTTTATCATTAGTATTTATTTTGATATCTAATTTTAGTAAGATGCCATATTATAAGAGAGTTTTAGATATTAGCTTTTTTTCAATAATATACTTTTTATTCTTTAACTTTATTGCTGCTATTGATGAGTACAAGTTGGATTTAGCTGATAAGGTTTCTTTATATAGTAATAATCTTGTTCTTTCAATTGTACAGATAAGTAATTTAGTTTTTGTTATTTGGATAATAGTTATTTTGTTTTATAAGCTATATAATTATTTTAAGAATAAGTATGATGAAAAAGTAGAAATTTTAGAGTAAGAGATATTTTGTATCTCTTATTTTGTTGGAGGTTTTAATTTGTTTAGTTTGAAGGATGTTAATTTGGAAAAAGAAATGGATATAGCTTTACATTTTGTTTCTAAAAGTTTAGATGAATCCGGTCATAATTTTAAACCTGTGTTATTTCACAGTTTTAAAGTTGGTACAATACTTTATGAACTTGATTATTCTAAGGATATTGTTATTTCAGGAATATTACATGATTTATTAGAAGATACTGATATTACTTATGAAGATATTTGTGATTCATTTGATGAGGAGATTGCTAGATGTGTTTTGGCAGTAACTTTTGATTCTAAAATAAGTGATAAGTTAGTGCAGGCTAGAAAGATGTTTTTAAATTGTATCAAGTTTGGGAATAAGGCTTTGATTGTTAAATGTGCTGATTTATTGGATAATATTAAATATGTTAATTTAGTTGCTGATGTTGATGTTAAAAATAATTTGTTTAAAAAATATGATGTGTTTTTAGAAATGTCTAAACAATATATTGATAATGAAAAAATTTATTCTATGTTAGAAAATGAAGTTCAAAAACAAAAAGAAGTGTAGCGATTTGATTCACTACACTTTTAAGTTTATTTAATTTAGATGAGTTGCATAGTACTCTTCAAAACATAAGTTGTTATCATGAATGTATTTAGCTATTTCTTTACCTACATATCTATAATGCCAAGATTCATATTGATAGCCAGTTTCTAATACTTTATCTTTAGGAAATCTTAAGATGAAACCAAATTTATAAGCATTATCTTGCATCCAATTGTATTCTTTTGTTTTTTCAAAATTTGTAAAGTCTTCTTTACCATTATATACATCTACGGCTAGACCGGTTTGATGTTCTGAGTATCCAGGTCTTGCTGAATAGGTATCGGCTGCTTCAACTCCATCAGTACTAACATATCTATTATATAAATTATATTGATATTGATAACTTCTATAACTTGACATAGCTAGAACTGTGTAATTTTCTTTTGAGGCAGCTTCTGATAATTCTTCAAAAGCTTCTTTAGCATAGTCTACTAGTTGTAATGTTTTAGAAGAATATTTTTTATCAACTGTTTGAAGATTTTCTGGTACATAATCTTCTGTTAAATAATTATATTTGTTTACTAGAATAGTATTTGTATTTAGATCTTTTGTAGCTTTAGTATGTGTATAATAGTCATAATTTAGACCGATGTTTACGTTTGTTATTACTTTTTCTATTGATAGGTCTTGGTTTTTTTCGCGATATTCTTTGTAGTCATTTTCATATTCATCTATATAATAATCTAAATCTTTTTTTGCTTTTTCTAATTCAGTTAGTTCTTTTGTATTATCTACTTTATCTTTATTTTCTATTTTGTTTTTCTCCTTTGAACTTGTGTTATTATTTTTACTTTTATTTATTCCATAAATTATACTAGTTATTATTAGTATTATTATGATGATAAATATTAGGAAGTTTTTTGTTTTTAACTTTTTCTTTCTTTTCATATTCTCACCTAATAATATAATATCATTAAGTTGATTATTTATGTATAATTTTGTAGTTCTTTACATGAAAAATGTATGATGTAGACAAAAAGTTTAGGTAATGTTTGGATGGAATAAAATAAAAATATCAATTAGTGTAATAAAATTTGTTTTTAATAGTAAAATAATGTGTTATATTGGAATTGGATATTGAAGAGTTGAGGGTAGAATATGAATGGAAAAATAGAATTAATGAGTGTTATTTAATTACTAAGATGAAATAATAAAAATGGTAAATAGTAATTATGAAGGCTTAACAGAAAAAGAAGTTTCTTGGTCTATCTTTAAGAAAATATTTAAAAGTAATATTGTTGAATTGTTTATTAATGTGCAAAGTAAAAAGTAGGAGTGACGTGATGAATAAGAAACAGTTTGTTTGTGATAAAATTATTGAATTTGATAAGTACTTGGCGAATGTTAAAATAGATGTACCGGAAGGTTTTAAAATAATTAATCCATTTAATAGTGATTCTAAATATAAAACTAATCAAGTTGTAGAAACTTTTTATCATAAGTTTTATAGTGATAATAAAAAAAGACGTATTGTTTTAGGAAGTTCTCCAGCAAGAAGAGGTACAGCTGTAACAGGGATTCCGTTTGAAGATGCAGCACATTTACAAAAAGAAACTGGAATATATATTGATGACTTTTATGTTAATAAGGCTTCATCTAATTTTTTATATGATGTTATAGAAAGTTATGGTGGATGTAAAAAATTTTATAATGATTTTTATATGAACTTTGTTTGTCCATTGGGAATTGTAAGAGTTAATTCAAAAGATAATGAGGTAAATTGCAATTATTATGAAAATAAGAAGTTAATGATGAGTTTATATGATTTTATTGTAGAAACACTAAAGATGCAAATGGAATTTAATATAGATAGGTCAATATGTTATTGTATTGGTTCTGGTGAAAATTACAAATTTTTATGTAAAATAAATGAGGAGTTTAATTTTTTTGATAGAATAATTCCATTAGAACATCCAAGATTTATAATGCAATATAACTCTAAAAACAAAGATTATTATTTAGAAAAATATTTAAATGCCTTGAGAGAAAATATTGATAAAACTGATGAGTTAAGTTTAAGAAAAAATGAAGTAATATGTAGTTGAAGGTGTTCAAAAAGATGAAAAATGTTCATCTTTTTTTGCTTCTAAATAATTATTAAATCTTTGTTACATGGTATAATGTAGTAAAGATAGGATAAGGAGGTGAAATATGACAAAATTTGTGAGTTTGGAAGAGGTTGCAAATTTAATTGATGATGAAAAAGTAATTGGCGTTGGTGGCTTTTGTGGTTTTGGAGCGCCTGACTCGGTTTTACGAGCTATCGGTAAAAGATATGAAGAGAGCAAGCATCCTAAAAAATTAATGGTAATTACTCCGGCTGCGGCAGGTACTGGTATGAAGGATGACTGGGGAATTAATGCCATTGGTGCACCTGGTCTTATAGATACCGTAATTACTTCTGTTATTATGTTACCTAGAGTTGTACTGGACGCTATTAACAATAATGAAATTGCTTGTTATGCACCACCGTTAGGATATTTTGGACATATGTTTAGAACTTTAGCGTGTAAAGATCCTGGGTACATTACTCATGTTGGATTAAATACTTATTGTGATCCGAGATTAGAAGGATGTGCAATGAATCAAAAGGCTAAAGATAAGAACTTACGAATTGTAGAACTAGCTAGTGTAGATAATAAAGATTATTTATTTTATCCAACAATAAAAATTGATTATGCTTTATTACGAGGAACATATGCTGATGAAGATGGTAATATTTCTTGTGATCATGAGGCTATTCATCCAGAAACATTAGAAATGGCTACAGCTGTTCATAATAATGCTGGTAAAGTTATATTTCAGGTTGAAAAAATAGTAAAGGCTGGTTCTATTGATCCTAGAAATGTAGTTGTTCATAAATCAGAAGTTGATTATGTAGTTTTAGCTAATCCTGGTGAGCATTTACAAAGCTATGCTATCGGTGAATTCATGCCAGAGTTAACTGGTGAAATAAAAGTTAAAGATTTTATTGTTCCTGAATATAAGTTGTCACCAAAGAAAGTTATTTCAAGGAGAGCTTGTATGGAAATAAAATCTGGTGCCTTGGTTAATTTAGGACTTGGAATTTCAGAGGGTATATCTTACGTTGCGATGGAAGAGAATATTTTAGATAAATTTACTCTTAGTATTGAAACTGGTATATTAGGAGGCTTAACTTTATCTGGTGGTATGGTTGGTGCTGGAATGAATGCTGATGCTTATTACAAAATGACTGATACTTTTGATTTATACAATGGTGGTGGCTTAGATCAATGTTTTTTAAGTGCTGCTGAAGTTGATGAAGAAGGTAATGTTAATGTATCAAAGTTTTCTGGTTTAGTTAATGGGCCGGGTGGTTTTATTAATATAACGCAAAATACTAAAAAGATTTGTTTTTCTAATATTTTTACTGCTGGTAAAAACGACATTAGAATTGAAAATGGAAAAGTAAATATTGTAAAAGATAGTAATACTTTAAAATTTGTAAAAAAGGTAGAACAAGTTTCTTTTTCGGGAAAAGATGCGATAAAAACTGGTAAAAAGGTTAAATATATTACAGAACGTGGTGTATTTGAACTTACTAAAGAAGGCTTAATGTTAATTGAAATAGCACCTGGTGTTGATTTGGAAAAAGATATCTTAGCTAAGATGGAATTTGAACCTTTAATAAGTGATACTTTAAAAGTAATGGATGAAGCATTATTTAAAGAAGAAAAGATGAATTTAAAATTGAAGTAGGGAGAAAAATATGGAAGAAAAAAAGGAGTTAAAAAAATCTAGTAGAAATTATACTATTGATTTATTTAGATTTATATTTTCTATAGGATTTGTTTTTGGTCATTTATCTATTATTTTAGGTAGATTACCTGGTAGAGAAAATGCTACTAAAAGTTTATATGCATTAGATACATTAGCAGTATTTATATGTATAGCTGGTTATTTTATGATGAGAAGTATACGACGTGCTTGTAAAGATAAAGATTCTAGTGAGAATGCTGTTGCTCTTGCTTGGACTTATTTAAAGAGTCGTATTAGAACTTTAGGTGTTTGGTTTCTAGTAGGTAACATTGGTGGTTTTATAGGATTAATGTTATTTACGAAAGTACCATTAGGTAATTGGTTTGATGCGTTTTTAAATCATTTGGGTGAATTTTTCGGTTTAATGTTAACTGGATTTAACTATGGTACTGCAGCTACGCCATATGGTTCAGCATCTTCTGAATATATGTTAATTAATGGACCTTTATGGTTTATATCTGGATTATTTATAACTAGTTATTTACTATATTATCTAATATGTAAAAACGAAAAGAGGACATTAGGAATTATTATTCCAATGGTTTCATTAGTGTTTTATGGTAGTATGTATTTAAATGGTGTAACAATGCCATTCTGGCATAACTTTGCTAGTCTTGGTTATTTCAAACTTAATCTAGCAATGATAGATATGTTTTGTAATCTTGGCATTGGATGTCTTATGTATGTTGCTGTTGAAAAACTTGAAGGTAAGGAATTTACAAAAACATTTACTTGGGTATTAACAATTCTTCAAATATTCTTATTAATATTTATTCCATTTAGAACTTTATATCCAACAAATGGACCTTTAAATCCATTTACATTCAATTGGGGACCTGCATATTTACTTAGTTTAATATTTACATTCTTATTAGTTTTAAATAGAGATTACGCTACTAAGTTCTTGAATAGAAAAATATTTGGTAAACTTGGTGGAATATCAATGCATGTATATTGCTTACATTACATGGTTATAATTATACTTTATTGTATTGCTCCAGAAGTTGCTGAAATAAAGACTAGGGTATACATACTTGGAGTTTTATTTGTTACAATTATTATTTCTATTTTGGCTAAATTAGTTAGTCCAGCAATAGACAATTATTTATTATCTAAACCTTGGTTTAAGAAAGAAAAAGAAACAGTTAAAGAATAGCTGTTTCTTTTTTGTAATACTTGTCTTTATTTTTTATTAGGTCTTTAATTGTTTCTTGTGTTTTTATAGCTAGTGTTTCAATATTTATAATTTCGTAATATTCGATGATTATCAAACTGTAGTTTATTAGGAGCGTTGAAACTATTTCTGCAAAACAGTCAAAGATTATATCATTATTAAAATATTTATAGTATGTTGCTTTTAGATTGGTCTTTATTTGTTTTTTTATTTTTATTATAATTAGATGATCTTTATTTTTATTAAAAAAGGCTTTGAAAATCATTGGATTTTTATAAATGTAGCGATATATTTCTAAAATGTTAATAGCTATTTCGCCTTCTTTTATGTTACATACATCTATATCTGTAATTTCTTCTTTTAATTTTTTAAAATATTTATAGGTGTTTTTTTCAATGTCACTTAGGATGTCATCTACTTTTTTATAGTACTTGTAGAATGTTGTTCTACCAATGTTTGACATAGTGCAAATAGTATTTACTTTTATTTTTTCAATATCATTATTACAATATAATTCTAAAAATGCATTTTGTATTCTTTCTTTAGTGCTTATCATAAAAAATCACCTAGCAATATAATATCATAAACTGACAATTTATGTATAATTTTTTAGTTCTTTACATAGAAAATTGTAGGAGGTGGGCATGAAATTTATATGTAAATTTTTAGGTTTATTATTGATATTAGTCTGTCCTTTTTCAGTTTTTGCTTTGGATAGTGATCCGATAGGTAATGCAAAATCTGGTATTTTAATTGAGGCTAATACTGGTAAAATTATTTTTGAAAAAAATAAAAATGAGAAGGTAGCAATAGCGTCTATGACTAAAATGGTTGCTCAAATAATTATTTTGGAGCAAGTTGAAGCTGGTAAAATTAAATGGAATGATATTGTTACGGTTAGTAAAAATGCAGCTGATATGGGTGGCTCACAAATTTATATTAGCGAAGGGGAAAAAATTTCTATTGAGGATTTAATGAAAGGTATTTCTATGGCATCTGGTAATGATGCGACGGTAGCAATGGCTGAAGTTATAGCGGGAAGTGAAGCAAAGTTTGTTAAAATGATGAATAAAAAGGTTAGAGAGTTAGGTCTTAAAAATACTTATTTTAAAAATTGTACTGGTTTAGATGAAGATGGACATTATTCTAGTGCTTATGATATGGCTATGATAGCTAGAGAATTAGTTGTGAATCATTCTGAGATATTAAGATTTTCTTCAATGTATGAAGATTATTTAAGAGAAAATACTGATAATAAGTTTTGGCTTGTCAATACTAATAAAGTTGTGTGTTAAAAATGATTTTATTGATTATTTAGAAAATATTAAAGATTTAGAATTTGATAAAAGTATTTTAAAGAAAGA
>CAVKYO010000005.1:0-16916 GCA_963660495.1 Acidaminococcus fermentans | reverse complement strand
ATCTAAAAAAGAAAAAACTCCGTTAAAAAACGGAATTTAGTCTAAAAATTTACGAATTTTTTTCAGTTAGCCAAGTTGTTATGTCAATTATTTGAATTCCTTCATATTGATATGTCTCATGATGAGTTCTTGCTATTAAAATTTTAGGATAAGCATCTCTTACTTTTAATAATGATGATGTTTCTCTTTCAAATGTTTTTTCATTACTTATATCATCGGAAACTTGAATATATAATTTTTCATTTCTTTTAATAGCTACAAAGTCTATTTCTTTTTCATATAAAGTTCCAACATACACTTCATAACCTCTTCTTATCAATTCTATGGCTACTATGTTTTCATATACTCTACCGTAATTAACATTTTTGGTTCCAAGAGTTGCAAATTTTACAGAGTGATCTGCTAGATAATATTTGTCTTGTGAAGCTAAATACTTTTTACCTTGAATATCATATCTTCTTATTTTATAAAAAGCAAAAGCTTCGCAAAGATATTTGATGTATGATCCTACAGTTTTATCATTTGTTTCTATTTTATTAGAATTTAGAGTATCAGCGATACTTCTATAGGAAGTTAGACTTGATATGTTATCCATTAGAAACTCACTTATATTATTCATTAGAGATATATTTTGAATATTATTTCTCTGAACAATATCTCTTACTATTAAGGTTTTATATACATCTTCTATATAATTATATTTATCTTCTAAATTATTATATAAGTAAGAACCTGAAAAGCCTCCTTCTTTGACATATTTATCAAAAATTTCGTCAGTATTTTTATAGTCATAGTATTCAAGGTATTCTTTATAAGAAAATGGAAACACTTCGATTTCATATGTTCTTCCCGTAAATAAAGTTGCTAAATCACTTGATAATAAAAACGCATTTGAGCCTGTTATATAAATATCGTATTTTTCTTGAGCATGTAAATTATTAATTGATTTTTCAAATTCAAAACACATTTGTACTTCATCGATTAGTAAATAATTATTTTTATTAGGAACATATTTTTTATCTACATATTCATTTAATTCTAAATATGTATTTAAGTCTTCAAATTCTGTTAAATTATAGTCAATATGAATAATATTGGCATTTTTATCATTTTCCTTTATGTAGTCTATATACATCTTTAATAATTTTGATTTACCAGAACGTCTAATTCCAGTGATAACTTTAATATCTGGAGTACCTTTTACATTTATTAACTTTTGAAGATAGTCTCTTTTTATGAGTTTCATAGTTTTTCACCTCAATTATATTATATCACTCATTTCGCAAAAAGCAAAAAAAACCGTTTTTGCGAAATGCCTTTTTACGTGATGATGATTATTCTTAAAAATTACTGATATTTAATAATTATTTACTTTTAATAGTACTTTCTAAATTAACTTTTAGTAGTGAATCATAAAACATAGTCTTGTGTTTTAAAAGATATAGGACATTTATAATATAGAATATAATTAGAAATAATGCTGATACTGGTAAATATAAATTAGCAAGTGTTTGTAATTTGAAATATACAAATAATAATGTTGGTAGAGTCATTATATAAATAATTTTATAATAATAAATGTATATGAATATGGCTCTTAGACTTAATCTAATTAATGATTTATTAACTGGTACTATTTTAATATTTAGAAATTTACCTGCTAAAGTATAGCCGGATTTCAAGTATGGAATTAAGATATAATAAATTATTAGGCATATATAAATAGTAAATTCATTATTGATAAATATACTTACTAGGCTATAAAGACAAATAAATATAAATAAGTCTAGAAAGAAATAAGTTAGTCTTCTTAATCCGGAGATTACTTGTCCTTTTTCTTTAGAATCTTCATCTATTTTATCTCTAGATGGTAAATATTTTTCTATTAGTCCAAATAAGAAATATCCTAGGACTCCACCAGTTGTATTTAAAATTAAATCATCAACATCAAATAAACGATATGGTTTTGGATAAATAAAATAAAGACCAGTTAATTGAGTAAGTTCAAAGAATAGACTTAAGAAGAAAGATAAAAATAATACTTTTTTAAAACTAGCTTTGTAATAATATCTTAAATACATACCAAAAGGAACTGTCATTAAAATATTAAATATTACTACATAGATACAATGTTCAGTAAGTGCTTTTAAATAAGTAGATGGAATCATTATATTAAATGATGTTTTTTGGATAATGTCATTTATAAAAGAAAATGGTATTAGATTATATTCAAATTTATTATTAACGACTTCACTAATATCTGGTAATGGTAATATAACAAGAAAATAAATAGTCATCATATATAAAATAAATGAATAAACGATTAAAGTTCTTAATTTATTAATTGAACCATATTTATGATATTGTTTTAAAATATAGGGTATTGTAAAAAGGCAGGCAATTATTGGAAAAAACATTATCGATGTCTTGATACTAAATACATAGTCCATACTAATCATCCTTTCAGATATATAATAACAGGTAACTTTAAAATTAAACCTTGCAATTTCATTATATTAAATGAAAAAGAAATAAGTATTTACTTTTCGTCAATAACTTCAGTATTACCTATTTCTTTATTTTTTGTAAAACTTTGACTGTAAAAACCACACAACCTGATTCTTTTGTTTCTTCTTCAGTATAATATCCCGAATAAGTATCTTGAACTACAGATTCTACATCTTCGTATGTATCCTTAAAATCTTCGTTAAAATACTTTTGATAACAAGAATACCAGTCTGGAAATTCTTCTCTCTTTATTACTTCTGTTAATACTTCTTCATCATAATTAGGAAGTTTTTGAAATCTAATTGTGTCACCTTGTTTTATTAATTTTCTTTTGGCGTCATTAAGACGATATTCTCTTACTTTTTTATCTTGTACTAAATCCTTAAAATTTTCGGCATATAGTTTCATTGTATGTTCCATACTATTTTTCTATTTGTCTCCAGTACATTTTGTTATCAATAAACTCATAAGTTATTTTTCCTAAATCATTTAGATATGATAGGTATGACTTTACAGTACTTGAAAGTAAGACATATTGAGTAGCATTCATTACTAGGTTGTAATTGTCAAAAACACTTTTTAAAATATCTTCAAAGGTAGATGGACTTTTACAAATACTATAAATGTAATCAGCTATTTCATGGACTTTTTCTTCATTTAATTTTATTAAATTACTTATGTCATCTGTAGCGTTACAGTGTGACGCTATAAATACTTTAGCTGATAAGTCTTTTAACATATTTAGAGTATTAAGATACTCTGCTACATCATATATAAAGAAGACATGATACTTTGTAATTGTTTCTTCACTAAATAGTGAGTCAGCTAAAAAGATAACGTCATCAGATGTTTTTACTCCAATCATATCAAAGAAATGTCCTTTTAAAGTGATGTATTCTAATCCATCTGGTAAATTATTATCTATATCGGTTACAGTAGATGGTTTTGCCATTAAGAATTTATTTTTTATTGCTTCAAATGGATAAGCCCCATATAAGAATGATGGTTCTAGTAATGGATATTCGGTAATACATTTTTCAATACCATAACTATATATCTTACAATTAGTGCGTTCTTGAATTACTTTATTTCCACCTACATGGTCAGCATTAGAGTGAGTAGAAATTATACCAGTTACTTCCCAACCTTGTTCTGTTACTATTTTTAATATTTTTTTACCGGCTTCTTTATCATTACCAGTATCTATTAAAAGTGCGTGTTTATCATCTACTAAGTAAACACCGATATTAGTATTATTTTCGATGTAGTATGTTTTTTCACCTACTTGCTTTAATTCCATAATTAGTCACCTCTAGTTATATTATATAGAAATTTTATAATTATTTAAAGTTAAAATTCACAATTAGATACACTTCTAGGATAAGCAATTACATCTTTTATGTTTTCTATACCAGTTAAATACATTAGTAATCTTTCGAAACCAATACCAAATCCAGAACTTTCTACTCCAGCATATTTTCTTAATTTTAAATACCAAGAATAATCTTCTATTTTCATTTCTCGATTTTTCATTTCTTTTAGTAAAGTATCATAGTCATCTTCTCTTTGACTCATACCAAATACTTCACCTATTCCAGGTAATTCTAAATCAGCACCAGCTACAGTACCATCTTCTAAATGTTTCATGTAGAAAGCTTTTATTTCTTTTGGCCAGTGTGTTATAAATAATGGACAGTCAAAATACTTAGTTAAATATTTTTCATGTTCTTTGGCAATATCAGAGCCATACTCAGCTTTAAATACAAAATCTTGTTTAGACTCTTGTAGAATTTTTATACATTCTTTATAAGTTACTCTTTTAAATGATTCTTTAGTTACTTTAGTTAGTTTTTTTATTAGACCTTTCTCTACGAATTCGTCTAAATACTCCATTTCGTCTTTAGCGTGTTTTAGAGCATACTTTATAACATACTTCATTAATTCTTCGGCTATATCCATTATTCCTTCTAAGTCACAGAAAGCTACTTCTGGTTCTATTTGCCAAAACTCAGCTACATGATATGGAGTATGGGAAGGATCAGCTCTAAATGTTGGACCAAAGGTATATGTCTTGGTAAAAGCTTGGGCAAATGTTTCGGCTTCAAATTGAGCGGATACTGTTAGACCTACTTTCTTTTGAAAATATTCTTTTTCGTAATCAACTTTTCCTGTTTTGGCAATTTCTTCTAATTTTTGGGTTGTGACTTGGAACATCTCACCTGCTCCTTCACAGTCACTAGCGGTTAGTATTGGAGCTTGTAAATAAATGTAGCCATGTTCTTGAAAATATTTGTGTATCGCAATAGAAGCTACACTTCTTACACGAAAGACAGCTTGAAATAAAGTTGTTCTTGGTCTTAGATAAGCTTCTTCTCGTAGAAATTCTCTACTATGTCTCTTTGGCTGAATTGGATAATCTTCAGAACAGTCAGCTAGTAATTCAATTTTTTTAGCATGTAGTTCTACTACTTGATCCTTTTTTGGTGAGTTTTTTAAAGTACCGGTTATTTTTATGGCTGAAGCAAAATGAATTTTAGTAATACTATCATAATCTTTTAAAGATTTATCATATATTATTTGTAATTTTTTAAAACAAGTTCCATCTGATAGCTCTATAAAACTTATCTCTTTTTGTTTACGATGTTTTCTAATCCATCCTTGTACTGTTATTTTTTTATCAATTAATGATTTATAATCATCATATATTTTTTTAATTTCCATATTTTTTCTCTCCTCAAATATATTTTTTAGATACTTGTTGCGAAATATCTAATAAGTTACTTCATTTTTAATTTTATTAATTTATTATTGTCATTATTATCTTCTAGCATATAGTCACTTCCTTTTTAAATAAAAATACCCGATATCATCCTACAATAAGGACGAAAATCGGGTATTTCGCGGTGCCACCTTAATTTATTATTAAAAAAAGCCATTAAATATTATGGCTTGTACTTCAATAATCTCTTTTTAGTTCTAACAAACCTAGCAATAAGATAACGGGTTGCCTTCCGAACTAGCCTACTAAGATATTCTTTTCGGTAGTTTGCTCCAAGGTGTTCTTTCAACAAAATTTTAATATTAGTTCACACTATACCTAACTCACTCGAATAAACTTTTTGTTTACTTTTCCTTTTCAACGCAAATTCATTGTAACATACTATTATTTTATTGTCAAAAAATGACTAGTTTTGTATTTTTTTTTGATTAGATATTTTAATTTATGATAAGATAAGATTAGGAGGATGATAAAATGAAAATTATACAATATGGCT
The DNA here is from genome assembly GCA_963660495.1 of Acidaminococcus fermentans. Lineage (GTDB taxonomy): Bacteria > Bacillota_I > Bacilli_A > RF39 > UBA660 > CAG-877. The sequence goes on along the minus strand of CAVKYO010000005.1, from coordinate 11,133 downwards.
GTGGAAAAATGGCTAAGTACACTATGAGATATGTACTTGAAAATGGTTGGGATATTGTTGGTGCAGTTGACATTAATCCTGATATTATTGGAAAGGATATTAGTGAAGTTATTGGTTGCGAAAATGTTGGCGTTAAAATTACTTCTGTTGATGAAGCTGAGACTTTGTTTAGTGAAGTAGAAGCTGATGCTTGTATTATTACTACTATGAGTTTACTTGCAGACTGTCGTGATGCCCTACTTTTATGTGCTAAACATGGAGTTAACGCAATTACTACTTGTGAAGAAGCTTTCTATCCAATGAATTCTAATCCTAATTTAACATTAGAAATTGATAAGTTAGCTAAGGAAAATAACTGTACTATTACAGGTTCTGGCTATCAAGATGCTTTCTGGGGTAACTTAATTAGTACTTTAGCTGGTACTACACAAAGAATTACTAAAATTAAAGGAAGTTCTTCTTACAATGTAGAAGATTATGGTATTGCTCTTGCAAAAGCTCATGGTGCTGGACTTACTCCAGAAGAGTTTGATAAAGAGGTTGCTAGTGTCGATAGAATGAGTGATGAAGAACGTCAAGAAATTATTAATTCTGGTAATTATACACCAAGTTATATGTGGAACGTTAATGGTTGGTTATGTGATAAATTACATTTAGATGTAGTTAGTCAAACACAAAAATGTGTACCAATGTATTCTGATCAAGATATTCACTCTACTACTTTAGGAATGGATATTAAAGCTGGTGTTGCGACTGGTATGAGTGCTGTTGTTACAACTACTACTAAACAAGGAATTGTTTTAGAAACTGAATGTATCGGAAAGGTATATGGCAGTGAAGATTGTGATAGAAATGACTGGACAGTTGAAGGAGAACCTAATACTAATTTAGTTATTACTAGACCTTGTACTGTTGAACTTACTTGTGGCGCTATTGTTAATAGAATTCCAGATGTAATTAAGGCTGAAGCTGGATTTGTTCCTACATCTAGAATGGGAGAATTAAAATATTTAAATAAGTAAATTTAATGATAATTATTCTAAATAGTTATGAAGATGTAAAATAAAAGTAGACACAAAAAAAGAATGTGTTTACTTTTTCTTTACTTTAGTTTCAGCTGTTGCTATAATTTTGATATAAGTAAGGTGTGATTTTATGAAAAAATATTTTATTTATGGTTATGTTTGCTTATTGATATTTGCAGGTAGTTGTCAATTTATTAGAAATGTAACGTTTCCTGACATTGGTCTTTTAACTTATGAAGTTAAAGGCTTTTCTATTGCTTTAATAGCTGGCTTTTTTATGATAGCAATGCTTTTTAGAATGAATAAATCTTTCTTTTATTTAGCTTATTTTGGAGCTATTGCTGGGCAAGTTTACACTTTTATTGCTTTATATTCTCAAAAAATAATTTCTTCAGGATTTACTTTTTCTTTAGGATTTTACTTATATGTTGTAGCTTTTATTTTATTAATTATTTCTTTATTTTTTAAATTTGATGAGAAAAAGGCTCTTGCTTATGATGATAAAACTCTTATAAATAATTTTGCTAATAATATTGCTGATAATAACAATAATATAGCAGATAGTTATGTGTTTGGCACTTATATTTTTGGAATTGATGGATATGAAAGTTTAGTTGATAAAGCGTGCTGCTTATGTCGTGATGATAAAAATAAAGTTCTTATTTTGTATACGGCTAATAATAATGTAGTTTCTAAAACGGAGTTTAAATTTGATGATATTGTGGAGATTAAGTCTAAAAAGAGAGTTATTTTGAATGAGTCTTTGGAAAAAAAGCAGGATCATACTGTTGAAAATCAATTATTGGCATCAGCAATTGTTGCTGCTCCATTTGGTGCTTTAATTGGTAGTTCTAAGATATTTAATGACGCTAATGTTAGTAGTAAAGTTAATTATAAGGAAGTGTATGAATTATCTATTGAGTACAAAATCCCTGAGAAAACAAAAATTCTTATGATTTATTGTATGGAGAATCCAGAAATGTTTTCTAATAAATTTAAAAATCTACAAAATATGTAGATTTTTTTATATGATATTATTGTTGTCATATGATTGATTTGAATTAAAATTGTTATTGTTATTGTTATTATTAACAGTTCCTTGTTGATTAGTTCCAAAGTTATTGATGTAAGTTAATGCTTTAGTGATATATTCATTAACTTTTCTAGTAAAGGCATTACTATTAATAGTAGATCCTGTAAATATTGAAATTATGAAGCCAAATTTAGTAAATGTAATTAAAAAATCAATACCCGAATCACCAAGTTCTAATATACTTTGTACTGGTTCAATAAACTTCAAAGTAAAATTAGTCATATCAATCTTACTGCCTACTGATAGATATCTGTTAATAACATCTACAATTGTTGCTAGGGAATTTAATAATAGATTTGCTCCATCATAGATTAGACTCCATAGTATTGATACTAGTGTTATACCTACTAAGAATGCGACTACTGTTGTTGTAAGGTTTTTGATTTTATCAGATAATTCACAAAATATTAGCATTAGTAATATTACTAGTAGTGTTGTTTGCCATCCAGTAAAAATTGTTGCTACTAAAATTATTGCAGCTAAAGAATCATTAATTTTTAATTTATTCATTTTCAACTCCTCCTATCTTTTCTCAATTATATAACGGGAAGAGTTTTTTTTCAATACCGTTAGCAATTATTAGTCATTGTTAATGGTACTTGATATAATGTTACTTTATTATTAGAGTCTGTTGCTTTTATTTGAAGGTAAAGACTATTACTTTTATAGTTTTTACAAGTATTTGAGTTAGTATCAATATGAAATTGAACATCCTTTAAATAGTCTTCTAATTGTATTGGTACTTTTTCTTTATATGTAGAAGTAGCTATTTTACTTTCTTTATTATTTACTGTTTCATATAAGATACATTCTATTTTCTTATACTCAGTATTATCATCTCCACCACAGTAGTTGATATTTGATATATAAATGGAAGACTTTTGGTCATTATAAGCAATACTTCCAGTAATTTTAAAGTTTGAACAACTTGATGTTATGGTTTTAAAGAAAAAATTATGACTACTATGGTAATGATAAATAAGTATTGATGAAGTTATAACAGTGACTAATACGATGATAGGTACAAGAATTTTTTTATTAGTGTTTCTTTTTTTTGTTTTAGTTGTTTTTCCTTCTAGTAAGTCTTCAATATTAACATTAAAATCTTTACTTATTTCTTTTAGTAAGCTAATATCTGGGATATTCTTACCTGTTTCCCATTTACTAACAGCTTGATATGTTACTCCATATTTATCAGCTAAATCTTTTTGAGTAAGATTATTTTCTTTACGCAATTTTTTTATAAATTTTCCTATTTTTTCTTGTTCCATATTACATCACTTCCTACTTGAAAAAATATATTATTTAGTCAATAAATACTCTTGGTACACGATTAGAAATTGTTGATAATATTTCATAACTAATTGTATTACATTGATTAGCTATGTCTTCTAATTTTATTTTATCATTATCCCAGATATAAACATAGTCACCTATTTTAACATTACATATATCTGTAACATCGGCCATAAATGAGTCCATACATATAGTTCCTACCATATTAGACTTTTTACCATCTATTATTACTTTACCAATATTTGAAAGATTTCTTCTTATACCATCAGCATAACCAATACCAATTGTTGCGATTGTCATTTTATCTTTTGAGATAAAGGTTCTTCCATAACTAATACTTGTATCTTTTTCTATTTCTTTAATAAACAAAATTCTTGATTTTAGTTTAGCAACCGGTTGTAAATTAATTTGTTTTTTTATTTTAGTTGATGGAAGATATCCATATAATAAGATACCTGGTCTTACTAGGTTACAGAAGTCATCTTCAATATTTAAAAGTCCATTAGATGCTAGAGCGTGAATATATTTTATATCTTTATAATATTCTTTTATTTTTGAAACACCTGTTTTAAATAATTCCATTTGTCTATTAGTAAATTCTTCATCTATATCTGGAACAGAAAGATGAGTATATACACCTTCTACTTCTATATTATTGGTTTCTTTTAAGAATTCTAATACTTTATCTAAGTCAGTTAAAGATATTCCTGTTCTACCCATACCTGTTTCTAATTCTAAGTGAATTGTAAATTTATCTTTACGTTTACTTAGCTCTTTTATAAAGTTTAAATCAGCTACACCTATAGTAACATCATAATTAATGATATTTTCAATATCTTCTACATATGGTTGATTTAATACAAAGATTTTATTTTTAAAGCCTGAAAGTCTTAGTTCAACAGCTTCTTTTACAATTGCAGTTGCGATTATATTAAAGTCTTTGATAACTTCTATATTTTTATTTAAGTAAGTACCATAGGCATTGGCTTTCATGACATACATTATTTCTTTTTTAGGACCTATTAATTTTTTTATTTCTTGAATATTATGATTAAATGCTTTTGTACTTATTTCTAATACTGATTGTCTTTCGTTCATAGAATACCTCCTGTTTATAAGTATTAGTTAGATTAATCTATTATACCATTTTTTTAATACTTTTTCTTTTTAAGTATTTATATATTTCCATTATAAATATTATTGTAGTTGAAATAGCAAATAATATTAGCATGTGTGCTATTGGTATACTAGTTGTTTGTAAGAATTTGCTTAGGAATGGTACTTCACTAAATAGTACTTGTAAGAATATTGCTGATAAGATACTAAATATTATTAATGGATTAGATTTTATTGGTACTTTTAATATTGATGAGGTTTCACTACGGCAATTTAAAACATGCATATTTTGAATAAATACCATTAAGGTTACAATGTATCCTCTAGCGGTGTTTATTGGCATATTTAATGTTCTTATTAAATAAGTCCAAACTATGAATACTATGATACCAATTGATAATCCGGATATAAGTACTTCACTAAATAGTTCTTTATTAAATAATGTTTCTTTTGGATTTCTAGGTGGCTCTTGCATGGTACTTTTTTCTGACTTTTCAAATGATAAAGCAAAGTCTTGAAGACCGTCTGTTACAATATTTAGCCAAAGTAGTTGGATTGCTACTAAAGGCATTGGCATATCTAGTATTATAGCTAGTAAGAAGAACAGAACTTCGGCAACTCCGCATGATAGTAGCATATAACTAACTTTACGAATATTACTGTAAGCATTACGCCCTTCTTTTATGCCTAAAACAATTGATGAAAAATTGTCATTTAAAATTATCATAGAAGCTGTTTCTTTCGCAACATCCGTTCCAGATCCCATGGCTATACCAATGTTAGCTGACTTTATAGCTGGAGCGTCATTTACGCCATCACCAGTTACCGCTACAAACTCTCCTTGTCTTTTGTATGACTCTACAATTTCTAATTTATTTAATGGTGTTACTCTAGTAAATATCTTTTTTGATTTAACAAATTTATCAAATTCTTTTGGTCCTTTTTCTAGGTATTTATCTAGTTCTTGTCCAGATGTAACTTCATCATAGTTTTCTACTAATCCCAAGTCTTTAGCGATGGAATAAGCAGTTAATGGATGGTCTCCTGTAATCATTATTACTTTTATCCCAGCCTTTTTACAGCTTTGTATTGACTGTGCTACTTCTTCTCTTACTGGATCTATAAACGCTACAAGTCCTTCAAATGTTAAATTTTCTATTTTTTTATCTTTACTTTTACCAGAGGCTAAAGCAATGACACGATAACCTGAACTAGCTAAGTCTTCATGTTGTTTCTTTATTTTTTCAATATTTAATTTTTCGCTTTTATTATTCACTTTCATTGTTGTTGAAAATTCTAATACTTTTTCTAAAGAGCCTTTAATAGTACAATATTCAGTTTCATTTTCTTTATAAAAAACAGCTGAGTACTTCTTTTCTGATTCATAATTTATACGTTCTGTTATTTCTATATCTTCTATATTTACTTCGGCTTTTAGTCCTAAAGCTAAAAAAGCTACATCGATAGAGTCACCAAAGTACTCATAATTATTTTTTTTCTTTTCAAGACTCGCTTCATTATTTAGTACTCCTAATTTACTAATATATTTTACATCTTCTATATTGGCATTTTCTAGAGGAATTATTTTTCCTTTATCATTATATCCTGTTCCTTCTATTTCAAAAGTACTATTATCTGGTAAAACTATTTTTTTAGCAGTTTGTTCATTTACGGTAAGTGTTCCAGTTTTATCTGTTGCGATAACTGTACAACTACCTAAGCTTTCTACGGAGTTAAGTTTTTTAACAATACAATTGTTTTTACTCATACGATTTGAGCCTATTGTTAGAGCCATGGTAAGTGCTAGAGGTAGTCCTTCTGGCATAGCTGAAACTGATAAGGCTATAACCGATAAAAATATTTCGCTACCAGATGTTCCTTTTGAATATAAAACTACTGTAATTAAAATGGCCATCATAACTACTAAAAATGTTATTTGTTTTGAAAACTTTTCCATTCTAATTGTTAATGGAGACTTGGTGTCTTTAGTATCATTTACTTTTTTAGCTATTTCACCTAGTTCTGTATTTAGACCTGTTGCGGTTACTACACCTACTCCTCTACCGGATAGGACACTAGTACCGGCATAAGCCATGTTTTTTCTTTCGGCTAGGATTACATCTTTATTTATAGTAGAAGATATTTTAGTTACACTAGTGCTTTCTCCTGTTAAAACAGATTCATCAATAGTTAGATTATTTACTTCAATTAATCTTAAGTCAGCACTTATTTTATCTCCTGATGATAAGAGTACAATATCTCCTGGTACTAAGTTAGATGAATATACTTCTATTTCTTTTCCTGAGCGAAGAGTTTTAGTCCTTATTTCAATTAGTTTTGTTAGAGCTTCAACATTTTTATTGGCTTTCCATTCTTGAAAAGTTCCTAGTATTAGGTCTACTAAAATGATGAACGCTATCGCAATTGCATCTATATTTTCTTTTATAACAATAGAAAATATCATTGCAACAACTAATAGTAAGACTATTGGATCCAATAATTGTTCTATAAATATTTTAATTAAAGATGGAGTCTTACCTTTAGGTAGTTCATTTTTACCATACTTTTCTTGTCTTAGTTTGACTTCTTTTTCATCAAGTCCTGAATTACTACTTTTTAATATTTCTAATACTTCTTCTTTTTCAGTACTGTGCCATTTTTTTAGTTGCATAATAATCTCCTTATTGCTCTTTTAATTTATATTTATTTTTAGTATCATCTTTCCAAGTGTTTTTGTTTACTTATTGTAACGGGTGTTAAAGCATTAACACTATTTTTTCTTTTTATTAATCATTTCTTGATAAAGATTATAGGCTTCTTCTACTGTATCATCCCAGTTTTTATACAAATCTCGGTAAGCATTTTCTGCTACCTCTTTATAAAGTTTTTTATTTTCAATTACTTCAATAATTTTATTGGTATAGTCTTCAATTGTATTTTTAGCTAAGAAACCATTAACATTATTAGTTACTGTGGCACTTGTTGCGGTATTTTCTAAAAATATTGTAGGTGTTTTTTGAGACGATGCTTCTATTTGGACAATTGATGATGCATCATATATTGATGGGAACAACATGATATCGGCACGGTTATAGTAGTATGATAAAAGTTTTCTATCAGTTACTTTACCGGTCATAATTATGTCATTTTCCATATCTAATTCGGATATTTTTTCCTTTAGTTTTCCTTCATCTTGACCAGAGCCTACAAATAACATTTTAAATTTTAATTTAGGCTTTTTAGTTTTTAATAATTTTAAAGAATCTACTATGAAAAAGATATTTTTTAAAGTATTTATTCTACCTACAAATATAAATACTATTTCATTATCTTTTATATTGTATTTTTCATTTATATATTTTCTAGCTATCTTGGGATTAGCTACTAATGTCATTTCCGTTGCATTATTCATAACTCTTGGTAAACATTTATAATGATAATCTTCATAGAAAATTTTAGCTACTTCACTGTTTACTGCCCAACATTCATCACATTTATTAAATATTTTTATTAATCTATTATTTAACTTGGTAGCAAGTCGTTCGTTTTTAACTGCTTTTTCAAAGTCTTGTTTAAACTGACTGTGCATAGTTGCAATGCAAGGTACATTATGTTTTTTTGCATATTTTAATCCTGCTGTTCCTAAAGTAAATGGTGAGTGAATATGAACTATGTCTAATTTGTATTTTTCCAATTCTTTTCTAAATTTAATATCAAGTTTTGGTATTGGTAATGTATAATCTAAAAAGAATGTTTTTAGGGAATTGCATCTTACTACTTTATAAGGAAACACAGTGTCATCATAATTAGTTCCAAAATAGTTTGGTACAAAGACAATTACGTTGGCATATTTTAGTAAGCGTCTAGCATAATTATCAACAACTAGACATACACCATCAGTCATTGGAAAGAATGAGTCATTAAATATTCCAATAGTTATTTTTTTGTTCATGTGTTAGTAGCTCCTTATTTATTTTATTTACCTGTATATAACGCTAGTACTATGTTAAATAATTTTAAAAGTTTATCTTTTGTATTTTCATCTAGTTTTCCTTGTCTTACACAGTTTAGGCATTTAATTATTTTCTTTATAGTTACTGTTTCTGTTGTTGTGATATTGGCTTCGTTCAAAACATCAAATACTGTTGAGATAAAGTCTCTCATATTGTCTTCTCCAGAATTTTTTAGGAATTCTTTTATGGATTTTTCAAACTTTAAACTGTTTTTACTTTGTTTTTCTAAGATAAAGTAGCTACCAAAGCATTGCCATGATACAGCGTGATGTTGTGATATTCCTTTATAGTTACTGTCAACGACATAATAGTTTGGGGTTGAATATAAAATCATACCTATTAAACTTCCCTTTGGTACGTATTTTTTTATTTTAGGAATTAGTTGTTGGAACTTTTCACTGTTATATTCTTTTTCTCTTACTCCTGGACCATCAAAGTCGTAAACTGTAATTATTTTTTCTTTGACACTGTTTTTGGCTTCCATAGCGGCAACTACTGCTAGATTACCACCTTTAGAATGACCACCAAGATATATTTTTTTCTCACCTTTTGCGGCATTATTTAGATACTCAATCGCAAGTTGTTGACTAGGTACGGGATATCTATTTGACAAATCAAAGTCTTCTCGCCAACCAGAGATGTATTCATTTGTTCCTTCATAAGATATATATATCCAATCATTATATTTAAAAGTTATAGCTCCAAATTGTTTTTCTGTATCTACTACTCTTTCATAATTAATCATTTTAATATCTTTGAATCTAACAGTATTTTTTATACAGCCAAAGAGATTATGAGTGTATTTATAAACGTTTTTCTTATTTTTAACTTTTTCATTTGTCATACTATAAAAATAAGCTTTACTTATATTTTCAATAGTATTTGGAAGTGATTCTTTTACATCTGAAAAATTTAGATATGAAAGCTTTCCTAAAATTAAAGCATCTATATCATTAAAAGGAACTTCCTCGAATGTTTTTGTTCCATAATATTTAGCATAGTCAACAATATTTGGCATAATGCTTACCTCCATAATACAATTATATCATATATCTGAAAAGTCCAGACGATATTTTGTCCTCATCAATTAAATTACAAATTATAAAAATTTATTTATTATTTTCAAAGTTCCATAAATTTAATTTTCCTTTTGCTTCGATTGGATTATTTAAAGGAACAATATCTTCTAATATCCAGGCATATCTACCTACTTTGTAGTCTCCCAGTACATATTCTTGATAATTATTTTGCTTTAATTCTCTTATAAATTCTTCTGTCATATAGACACAGTCTTTTAGAGTACATTTACAAATTATTTTTCCTGGATTTATTTTTGTTTCTTGAACAAGTTGATTATATAATTTATCGGTACTTTCTTTTTTATAAATGCTTAAACCTGCATGAATATAAAGTTCTCCTCTATATTTTGTTTTCCAAGATCTTGTTTCAATAAATTTCTTTTTATCTTTAATAAGACTAGCAAATGGTTCTTTTATAGTTAGAACTTTCATTGATTTAGTTTCCTTGTATATATTTCATAATCTTTATCTTCAAAGCAAACGAATATAACATTTATTTTATCATTATTAAATTCTTTTACAGTTTTAATCGCAACATCTGCAGCTTCTTCTTTTGGATAGCCATATACTCCTGTACTTATACAAGGAAAAGCAATTGTTACTTCTTTTAGACTGTTGTCTTCACGGTAACTTTCTGCTAGTAAAAGACTATTCTTATAGCAGTTTTCTAATAATTTTTTTTCTCCTCTTGTTCCGTCTCTATAAACAGGACCAACGGTATGAATTATTTTTTTAGCTGGTAAGTTATATCCAGAAGTCATTTTAGCTTCACCTGTTTCACAGCCATGTAAAGTCCTGCATTCTGCTAATAGTTCTTTTCCTGCTTTACGATGAATAGCACCATCTACTCCACCACCGCCAAGTAATGTTTTGTTAGCTGCATTTACAATAATATCTACATCTAATTCAACTATGTTACATTTTTTAGCAATTATATTCATTTTATTTTACCTTCTTTTCTTTAGTTATTTTTTATAGTATTTACAAGTAATACAATACTTTTTATATCCTATACTATATACTTATTATATATTTTTTCTAAGTATTTTGGCAATGTATTTTCAATTCTTTATTTTATATATTTGATCTATTATTTTCTTTTTGTATTGCAAAATAAGTTTGTCCTAAAGCAATAACTTCTTTACTTGGATCATCATTTTGTACAATTAAATAACACATATATCTCGATAATTTATAATCTCTAATGAATTCTTCTTTGCCCTTACCTGTTTTTATTGGCTTGTTGAATTTAACAACCCAATCATTATCAATTAAATTGCTATTTTCTACAAATGTTATAGCTTTATCTATTACTTTTCTAAAATTTCTCCAGTCCTTGTATTCTAATACTTTTTGTAATTCACGTGCGCACCAATACTCATTACCATATTCATCAATGCGTTTGATTTCTTCAAACATTTTTTCAGTATATTCTTTTATTTTGTTCATTTTTATTCTCCTCTCATAATAAAGTCAAGTATTTCCTATACAAAACTTTATAAATTTTTTCT
>CAVKYO010000004.1:0-55171 GCA_963660495.1 Acidaminococcus fermentans | reverse complement strand
TATTAATGTTTCACGTGAAACATTAATAAAATTAATTAATTTTGCTTTGAAATGACTAATTATGTTTACAAAATAAAATATATATATTAGAATTAATTTGTGCAATGAGAATGGTGGAACCAGGTCAGGATCGGAAGATAGCAGCCTTAACATTTAAATTCTCATGTGCACTTTTTTTATTATTGAAGGTGATTATATGAAAAAAAAATATATGACATTAGCATTAAAAGAAGCTGAAAAGGCATTTTTTGAAGATGAGGTGCCTATTGGTGCTGTTATAGTTAAAAATAATGAGGTTATAGCAATGACTCACAATGCAAAAGAAAGAAGAAAATGTTCTATTTTTCATGCTGAGATTCTTGCTATAGAAGAAGCCTGCAAAAAAATTGGTGATTGGCGATTAGAAGAATGCGATATATATATTACTTTAAGCCCTTGTCCTATGTGTGCAAGTGCTATTAAACAATCTAGAATAAAAAATGTTTATTGTGGATTAAATAATTTGGATGCGGATAGTATTTTAGTTGTGAAAAAAATATTTTCATGCGATAAAACTAATCCTAGTGTTAATTTCAAAACAAATTTATGTACAAAAGAAGTTTCTTCTTTATTAAAAAAATTTTTTTCTATAAAAAGAATAAAATAATTGTCGTATATATGGTATAATTTTGTTAGTGGGGGTGTTATTATGTATCGTGCATTATATAGAAAATATCGACCAAGTAAATTTAATGAAGTTGTTGGACAAGATGTTATTGTTACTACTTTAAAAAATTCAATTATAAATAAAACTTTTACTCATGCTTATATGTTTTTCGGACCTAGAGGAACTGGAAAAACAACTATTTCTAAAATATTTGCTAGAGCAGTAAATTGCAGTGATCCAACTGAGCTTGGACCGTGTAATGAGTGTAAAAATTGTATTTATTCAGGAAAAAAAGAATGCGTAGATATTATAGAAATTGATGCAGCCAGTAATAATGGTGTTGATGAAATTAGAGAATTAAAAAGTAAAATTTCATTGGTACCAGCAGAACTTAAATATAAAGTTTATATAATCGATGAAGTACACATGCTTTCAATTGGAGCATTTAATGCTTTATTGAAAACATTAGAAGAACCACCTGAACACGTAATATTCGTTTTAGCAACAACTGATCCACAGAAGGTTCCTGAAACTATTATTTCACGATGTCAATGTTTCTCTTTTAAGAGGATATCAGATAAATCTATAGCTGATCGTCTTAAAAGTGTTGTAGAAAAAGAAGGTATTTCTATTGAATCTAACGTTTTGAATGAAATTGCTTCATTTTGCGATGGTGGTATGCGTGATGCTTTAGGATTACTTGATAAACTTAGTTCTTATACAGATAAAAAAATCACGGAAGAGGCTTTTGCTGATCTTAACGGTATTATTACTAAAAATGAATTGGAAAAATTTTCCAAATATATTTTTGAAGCTGATATTTCTAATTTATTATTATCAATTAATAATTATAACGAATCAGGTAAAAATTTGGTTCAAGTTATTGTTCAATTAATGAATTATTTGCGAAATATCGTTGTTGATTATTATGTAAATAAAACTTACTTTGATTATTCAGTTAATCTTGTGCTCTCTTTAGTTAATACTATAAATAGTAATTTATTTGATATTAAGAGATCTACTAATCCTAAAATTTATATTGAGATGTTTTTGGTTGATTTTTGCAGCAATAATATTTTTAATGATGATACTAAAATTATTTCCCGGGAAATAATTTTGCCAGAAAATACTGCTGACATAAAAAGTAAAAATAATGTCTTTAATAATGATAGCTCAAAGAATGAGCAAACTAAAGTTCGCAATGATGAAAAAAATGTAAATAATTCAAATTTTATTAAAAATAATTTACTTCCTCATAATATTAGTGATATTATGAATGCAAGAGTAAATAATATTATGGCACAGGCTAATAAAAACACTTTAAAGTTGATAATTGAAAGTATAAATAAATTTACAGACTATACTTATGATACTGAAATAGGATTTGCTGCTTGTTCGTTGTTGGATGCAACTGTTCGTGCCGCTAGTTCTACTGGTTTTATTATTAGTTATGAATATGATTCAATAGTTAAACAGAATCTTTCTAATTTAAAAAAAATAACAGATATTTATAATAAAATTTGTAATACTAATTATTCTATTGCTATTATAAGTGATTCTGAATGGGAAAAAGAAAAAAGTCATTATATAAGTGTTATTAAGTCTGGAGGCTCATACAAGATTATTGAAGAACCAAGGGAGGAATTATTTGATGAAATAAAAAAAAATGATATAATATGTAATGATACAATAAATTTATTTGGTGATATTGTTGAAATTGAATAATTAAAGGAGAATAAATATGAATATGCAAGCTATGATGAAACAAGTCCAATCTTTACAAAAAGACATGTTGAAAGCTAAAAAAGAATTAGATGAAAAAGAATTTATAGGAGAAAGTTCTTTTGTTAAAATTATTTTATTTGGCTCAAAAAATGTTAAGAGTGTGAAAATAGATAAAGATTCTGAATTTTCTTATGATGATATTGAAATGTTAGAGGATATGATTACTATTGCTTTTAATGATGCTTTGAAGAAAATAGATGCTGAAACTGAAAAGAAAATGGGAAAATTTGCTAATATTCCTGGATTATTTTAAATATGTATCCTGACAGTTTGAAAAATTTAATTGAATCTTTTAAATTTTTACCTGGAATTGGTGAGAAGACAGCTGAACGTTTAGCTTTTGCTGTTTTAGATTTTGATACAGAACAATGTGAACTTTTTTCTAAAAGTGTGTTTGAAGTAAAAAAAAAGATTAAAAATTGTTTAATTTGTAACACTTTAACAGAAAATGATATTTGTTTTGTATGTAGTAACAGTTTGAGAGATAATGATATTTTATGTGTTGTTGACGATAGTAAAAGTGTATTTTTGTTTGAAAAACTTGGAATGTTTAACGGATATTATCATGTGCTAGATGGTCTTATTTCACCTTTGGATGGTGTTAATCCTGAAGATATAGGTCTTGATAAACTTATAGATAGAATTTCAAAAGAAAAGTTTAAAGAAATTATTTTAGCTTTTAGACCTAGTATTGAGGGTGAAACTACAGCTTTATACATAAAAAAAATTTTATCTGATATGGACGTTGTTGTTAGTAGATTAGCATCGGGTTTACCAATTGGTGCTGATATGGAGTATGTAGATAAACTAACGTTGGAAAGGGCGTTGATTGATCGAAAAAAAATTGAATAATAATTTATTCTGTTCATATCTTCTACTATAAGGAGATATGAATATGAAATTTATATTATATGCAGTAAAAAAAATTATTTTAAGTGCCTTTATTTTATATGGTTATAATTTAATTGCTGTCAATTTTAATATGATTATTCCAATAAATATTCTTACTTTGTGTTTAATTACTTTTTTGGGTAGTCCTGCTTTGATTGCATTAGTTTTATTTAAAATATTGGTATTATAGGAGGATATTTTATGGAAAATTTTAATACTAAGAAAGAAAAATTTGAAAATTATGTTCAAAATATTATTAAGAATGATAAATTATCACATGCTTATGTTATTGAGTTGTGTGATTATGAAACTGATATGAAACTTGTAAATTCTTTTATAAAAATGATTTTATGTAAGCAGGATTGCACTTCTTTTAATGATTTAAATTGTAATAAGTGTAATTTGTGCAAATTGATTGATGAATTTAATTATCCTGATGTTAGATATATAGAACCAGATGGTAAAGAAATAAAAAAGAATCAGTTACTTGAAATAATAGAAGATTATGGTAATAAATCTATGTTTGATAATAAGCGAATTTATGTTATTAAGGAAGCTGATAAGATGAATTTATTTGCTTCTAATGCTTTATTAAAATTTCTAGAGGAACCTGTTGATGATGTTATTGCTATTTTACTTACTACTAACAGATATAAAATTATTGATACAGTTTTATCTAGATGCCAAATTTTAACTATTGGTACTGATAGATTTGATTCAGTTTATAATGAAAATATGAATAAATTAATTACTTATATTTTGAATGGTAAAAAATTATTTACAAATTACAATGAGATTTTGTCTATTTTACCTACTAAATTAGAAGCTTTTACTTATTTTCTACACATTCAGAATGCATTTCTATTATATTTGCAGACGGATATAACTTTGTATCAGAGTCTTGAAGATGCACCTAAAAAGCAAGTGATAGAAGACTTAATGATTATTCAAAACGTGTTAAAAGAAATTGATTATAATATTAATTATAAACTATGGTTAGATTCAGTTTTTGCTAAATTAATCGGTGGTGTTAGTCATGATTGATGTTTTGTGCGTATCATATGATAGTACTAAACAAGTAAATTTTTTGACTCCAGGGGGTTTAATCTATGAAGTTGGTGATAAAGTAATTGTTGGCACAACTAATGGCTTTCATTTAGCTACTGTAAAAAAAAGTAATTATAAGCAAAAAAAGGAAAATCTTGTCTTTCCTTTGGATAAAGTTGTTAGAAAAGCTACTGAAGAAGATTTAAATCAATTTAATTTGAATTTAAAAAGTGCTGAAAAAGCATTAATAGAAGCTAAGAAATTAAGTAAAGAGTTGAAGTTGGAAATGAATTTTTTGGATGCTTTTTATAATCTTGACAAATCTCAACTGCTTTTTACTTTTTTGGCTGATGATAGAGTGGATTTTAGGGAACTTGCTAAAAAGTTAGCTCAAAAATATAAAACAAGAATTGAACTTAGACAAATTGGAGTTAGGGATAAGGCAAAGAAAGTTGGTGGACTTGGTCCTTGTGGTTTGTTTTTATGTTGTAACTCTTTTTTAACTGATTTTAGTAGTGTTTCAATTAATATGGCTAAAAATCAGTTTTTAGCATTAAATCCGTCCAAAATTAATGGTGTTTGTGGTAGATTGTTATGTTGTTTAGGTTATGAGAATGATGTATACACGGATTTAAAAAAAGATTTACCGAAGATGGGTTCTATTATAGAAACTGAATATGGGATAGGGAAAGTTGTCGATATTGATGTCTTTAAACATACTTATAGTGTTGATTTGAAAGAAAAAGGAATAATTGAATTTAAACAAGAAGGTAGTTATGGAAAGAATAAATGATATATTAGGTTATAAAAACAGAAAAATTTTTCAGGACGATGAGTGTTTTTCTTTTTCATTAGATAGTGTTATGCTTTCAAATTTTGTAACTATTAGATATCGTGATAAAAATATTTTGGACTTGGGTACTGGAAATGGTGTAATTCCTTTAATTCTTTCTCTTCGGACTAATAAGAAAATTGTTGGAATTGAACTTCAGGAAAGACTTGCTGATATGGCTAGTAGATCTGTAGAATTTAATAATTTATCTGAGCAGATTACTATTGTTAATCAAGATATGAAAAAATTTGTTTCTAATTTTACAGTTGATAAATTTGATGTTATAACATGTAATCCTCCTTATTTTAAAGTTAATGAGAAAAATTATTTTAATTTAAGTGAAGAAAAAATATTAGCACGGCATGAAGTTGGTATCACTTTGAGTGATGTTTTTTGTGTTTCTAAAAAGTTATTAAAAAATGGTGGAAATTTAGCTATTGTTCATAGACCTGAACGTTTATTAGAAATTTTTGATTTGTTTAAAAGTAATGGAATTTCGCCAAAAAGATTACAATTTGTTTATGAAAAAATATCTAAAGATGCTGTTTTGGTTTTATTGGAAGGACAGAAGGCTGGTAATCCGGGTCTTAAGATTGAAAAACCTTTTATTTTGTACAACGAAGATGGAAGTATTACTGATGAATATAATTTATTTTGTAAGGAGGTAAGAAAAATTGAGTCAAATTAGTTACAATGATACTGCAAGTTTATATTTAATTCCTACACCAATTGGTAATTTAGGTGATATTACTATTAGATCTTTAAATATACTTAATGAGGTAGATTTAGTTTTATGCGAAGATACGCGAGAAACTGGTAAATTATTAAGCAAATATAATATTAAAAAAAAATTAGTTAGTTGTCATGAATTTAATGAAGATAAAGTTAAATCTTATGTTATAGAGCAATTGAATAACGGTATGAATGTTGGTTTGGTTACTGACCAAGGTACCCCGATAATTAGTGATCCAGGATATGTAATTGTAAATGAAGTTATTTCTAATAATCATAATGTTATTAGTTTACCTGGTCCTACTGCTTTTGTTCCAGCTTTAACTTCTTCCGGTATTTCTCCTTCACCTTTTTTATTTTATGGATTTTTAAATTCAAAAGATTCTAAACAAAGGAAGGAATTACTTAGTTTGAAAGATTATAAGTATACAATAATTTTTTATGAATCACCTCATAGATTAGAAAATACATTAAAAAACATGTTAGAAGTCTTTGGCAATAGGAAAATATCTATTTCTAGAGAAATTTCTAAAATTCATGAGGAAATATTTAGGGATTCTATAGAAAATTTGATACCTATATCGTCTAGTTTGAAGGGTGAGTTTGTTCTTATTGTTGATGGTAATCATGAAAAAATAGATTATAGTGATTTGTCTATTATTGATCATGTTAATATTTATTTAGAAGATGGTATTTCAGAAAAAGAGGCTGTAAAATTAGTGGCAAAAGAAAGAAACGTTGCTAAATCTATTGTTTATAAAGAATATCATAATGGGAAGTGATAAAATGAAATTAATTGTTGGATTAGGTAATCCTGGAAAAGCGTATGAAAAAACGCGACATAATATTGGTTTTATGGTTGTTGATAACTACATTTTATATAAGAAGTGTGAAGGCGATTGGAAAAAAAAGTTTGATGGTGTGTTTTTCCAAACTAATATTTTTGGTGAAAAGGTTATTTTTTTGAAACCAAGTACTTATATGAATTTGTCTGGTAATGCGGTCTTGGAGTATGTTAATTATTTTAAAATTAATATATCAGATATTTTGGTTATCTCAGATGATCTGGATTTATTGGTTGGTAATTTTAAATTAAAAGAATCTGGTTCATCAGGTGGACATAATGGTTTAAAAAACATTACTCTATGTTTAGGTACAGAAAAATTTAAACGTTTAAAAGTAGGTATTTCTAAATCTACGGTTGGAGATATAAAAGACTATGTTTTGGGTAAGATATCCAATGATGACTTGAAAATTTATGATGAATTATTTGTTACTTTAAATAAAGTTATTGATGACTATTTTACTATGAATTTTTCAGATTTGATGAGTAAACATAATAAGAAAAATAGGTGATTTAATGAACTTCTTTGATTATATATTTCATATTAATATTAAGAAAAATATGTGTATAGCTGGTCTTTCTGATGAGCTTTTTTGTGTTTATTTATATAAATTATTTGAAGAAAAAAATAAAAGCATACTTTTAGTTGTTAATTCTTTATATGAAGCTAATACTTTGTTTTCAAGTTTAAATAATTATACTGATAAGGTAAAATTGTTTCCTATGGATGATTTTTTAACAAGTGAAGCTTTAGCAATTAGTCCAGATTTAAAAATAAATAGATTAAATACTTTACATGATATAATTTATGGTGAACCTTGTATTGTTATTACTAATTTAACTGGATATTTAAGATTTTTACCAAGAAAAAAAACGTATGAAAATTTTGTTTTAAATTTAAGTGTTGGTGAAGAAATTTCTCCTAAGTTTCTTGTGGAAAAACTTATTAAAGCAAACTATTCTCGTACAACATTGGTTACTAAAACAGGTGAATTAGGAGTTAGAGGATTTGTTATTGATGTTTTTCCTATTAACGAAGAATATCCTGTTAGATTTGAATTTTTTGGTGATGAAATTGATTCAATTAGATATTTTGATGTGGATTCACAGAAAACAATAAAGAAGATAAATAAGATTTCAATCAATCCTTTTTCTGAATTTTTAACTGATATGGATGTTTCTGAAGAACATTTCGGTAAACAAAAATACTTATCAATATATGAAGAGGTTGTTTCAATATCTGAGTATTTTAATTCTGGTTTTGTATTTTATAAAGATTTTGAGCAGTTAAATACTAGTTATTTACATATGCTTGATGAAATTAATACGTATAATAGTGAGCGTGATGTTAAGTTTACTGGTAATTATATGTTTTCTTTTGAAGATGTTAAAGTTAATTATCCTGTTTACTATATGTCTATTAATAATATAACTAATAGTGATTTAGATGTTTTAAAATATGAAGTTAAGTCTATAAATAATTTTGCTGAAGATATTGAACAGATTAATTCATTTATTAGAGAAAATATTGTATCTGGCAAGACTGTTCTTATTTGTTTAAAAAAATATCAATTAAAGAGTATTAGTAAAAAATTGAATATAAATTACGTTGAAACAACGTTAGATGATATTTTTTTGAATAAAGTTAATCTTATAGAAAAGGAATTTAATCATGGTTATATTTTTAATGATTTTGTTTTGTTAACTGCGAGTGAACTATTTATTAAAAATGAACATAAGAGAAAATATAATACTACGTTTAAGTATTCTTCATCTATTTCTGATATTACAAAATTAAACGTTGGTGATTACGTAGTTCATAGCGTTCATGGTATTGGAATGTATAATGGAATTAAAACTTTGTCTTCATTTGGTTATGAAAAAGATTATTTAGAAGTGTTATACCAGGGTTCCGATAAGATATATATACCTGTTGAAAAAATAGATTTGTTGACAAAATATTCTGCAAAAGATGGAATAATACCAAAAATCAATAAATTAGGTGGAAATGAATGGATAAAAACAAAAGCAAGAGTTAAAAATAAAGTAAAAGATATGGCTGATAAATTGTTAAAATTGTATGCTGAAAGAGAGTCAAAAAAAGGATTTGCGTTTTCACCTGATTGTGATATGTTACATGATTTTGAACATGACTTTCCATATGAATTGACGAGGGATCAAATAACTGCTATTCAACAAATAAAATCAGATATGGAAAAGTCTGTTCCTATGGATAGATTACTTTGTGGAGATGTTGGTTTTGGTAAGACTGAGGTAGCTTTTGTAGCAGCTTTTAAAGCTATTTTAGATTCAAAACAAGTATTATTTTTGTGTCCTACTACCATTTTATCTAATCAACATTATGAAAATGCTAAAGAGAGATTTAAAAATTTTCCTGTATCTATTGCTTTACTTAATAGATTTACTACAACAAAAGAAGTTAATAATATTATTTTAGGCTTGAAAAATGGAACGGTAGATTTAGTATTTGGTACACATAGATTACTTAGTAATGACGTAAAGCCTAAGGATCTTGGTTTACTTATAATTGATGAGGAGCAGCGGTTTGGAGTTTTGCATAAAGAAAAAATTAAAGAATATAAGACAAATGTTGATGTACTAACTTTGTCTGCTACACCTATACCTAGAACTTTGCAAATGTCTTTGGTAGGTATAAGAAGCCTTTCATTAATCGAAACACCGCCCGTTAATAGATATCCTGTTCAGACCTATGTTATTCAGGAAAATATGCAGATTTTAAAAGATGCAATTTATAAAGAATTAAGTAGAAATGGGCAAGTTTATATTCTTTATAATAAAGTTCAATCAATTAATGAGGAAGCTTTAAAGATTCAACGACTTGTTCCAGAAGC
Source organism: Acidaminococcus fermentans (assembly GCA_963660495.1). Taxonomy (GTDB): domain Bacteria; phylum Bacillota_I; class Bacilli_A; order RF39; family UBA660; genus CAG-877. The sequence continues at coordinate 45,521 of CAVKYO010000004.1, read as the reverse complement.
AAGTATTGCTGTTGTGCATGGTCAAATGTCTAAGAATGAGTTAGAAAGTAAAATCTTTGATTTTGTAAATAAAAGATATGATGTTTTGGTATGCACAACAATTATAGAGACTGGTATTGATATACCTAATGTTAATACACTGATAATTATTGATGCCGATAGGTTTGGCTTAAGTCAGTTGTATCAAATTCGCGGACGTGTTGGGCGAAGTGATAGATTTGCTTATGCATATTTAATGTATGATGAAAGAAAAATTTTGACTGAGCAAGCTATAAAAAGATTAAATGTTATAAAAGAATTTACTGAACTTGGTTCTGGATTTTCTATTGCCGCAAGAGATTTATCTATTCGCGGTGCTGGAGATATTTTAGGTAGTGAACAGGCGGGCTTTATTGATTCGGTTGGTATTGATTTGTATTTAAAAATGTTAAATGAAGAAGTCAATAGTAGAAGTGAGATTTTTGCTGAAGAAATAGAAGAAGTTGATTCTAAACCGTTAATTAATGTTTCTACTCATATCGATGATAGTTATGTTAGTGATGACGATTTAAAAATTGAAATTCATCGTAAGATCAATGAAATTGATTCATTAGAGAAACTTAATACAATAAAACTAGAATTAGAAGATCGTTTCGGCAAAATTAATGAAGATATTTCTATTTATATGTATGAAGAATGGTTTGAAAAATTAGCACAAAAGCTAAATATCAAAAATGTTTATCAGAATAAGAATTCTATTGAAATTGTCTTGCCTGAAAAAACATTTAATAGTCTTAGTATTGACGATATATTTATGGATGCTTTTCATATTTCAAATATGTTTAGATTTATAAGTAAAGGAACTGATTTAGTTATTGTACTAGATATAATTAAATTAGAAAAACATCCTATTTATTATTTAGTTTTTCTTTTAGATAAAATTTATTCAAGATATAAAAATAGTATTGACTAAATTGATTTATACTGGTTAAATTTATTATACTAGGAGTGATAAAGTGACAAATAATGTTGAAAATTTTAAAAAAACTCATTTGGATAATTATAGAAGAGCTTTAGTAGATACATTGGTGAATAATACAAATGCTTTATTTGATGAAGATATTGCTTCTTTATTGAAAAAGCCACCTTTGGATTCTATGGATGTTATTAAAAGTAGGTTTTTAGATATGGCTAAAAAAAATAAAATAATTTTAAATGCCGAGAAGTTAGATAATATTTTAAATAATTATCATAGAAAGTGCTTAGAATTTTGTAGTACATTAAAGGATGTTAGAATTGATATTTTATCAAAAATAATAACTGATTTTAAATTAACTAATGATAATGATACTATTAAGTTAATGAAAAAAGATTTTTTGAATGTTAATAAAGTTATAAAAGCAGACATAAAAAGTTCGATTAAATATTTATTAAATGTCGAAATATTAGATAATCTTGCTTCATTATTTGACGAAATTGATTTAAATATTAAAAATCAAATAATTATTGATGTTACTAAATATATTAATAATAATTATTTAAAGCAATTGCTTGAAAATATTGATTTTAAAATTTTGGTTAAGGACACGATATTGATTAATAGTATTAAAGAACAGAGTGAAAGATATTTATTCACTCTTGAAAATTCTAGGTTATTTGATGTTGAGTGAAGACTAATTTTTTAGTCTTTTTTTTTGCTTGATAAAAATATTAATAATTTGTATTTCTATGGAAATATTTACCAAGGGAATTTTTGGAAATATTTATTATAATATAAATGAGAAACAAATATTTTTGTATAAAAAGTGTAGTTCTAGAGAAAATATTAGTATGAAGAAAGTGAGGAATAATTTTATGAAGTCAACTGGTGTAGTGAGAAGAGTAGATGATTTAGGAAGAATTGTTATTCCAAAAGAAATTCGACGTACGCTTAGAATTCGCGATGGAGAATCTTTAGAAATATTTGTTGATAGAGAAATGATAGCTTTAAAAAAGTTTTCAAAAATGTCAGATATGGATGATGTTTCAAAAGAATTGGTTGAAATAATTAATGCTAATATAAAAAAAACAGTATTAATTACCGATAGAGATAAATTTGTTGCTGGTTCTGGTAATTTAAAGAAAAAATATATTGATTCTAATATTTCTAGATACTTGGAAAGTATTATGAAAGAAAGAAAGACTTTATTTGAATCTAGTCTTCATACTGTTGAATTAATTGAAAATGAAAAAGAGAAATTATCTTATGTTATTTATCCTATAATTATGAATGGAGATGCTATAGGACTAGTATTGGTTATATCAGATAAAGCCGATATAACAAAATTAGATGAAAAATTAATTTGCATAGTTGCACAATTTTTGGGAAAACATATTGAGGAATAAAAAAATATGTGATATACTTCATGCATATCTTAAATGTTGTGATGAAGAGCTTGAATTAAATTTTTATTAAGAGAACTCTGTTTGGTGGGAATGAGTATAAAAATTAATTTAAGTATGGCTTTTGAACTATTATATCGATATGTAGGTATAATCGTTAGTAGGCGTTAACTACTTAAGTGTATAATATCAGAAATATTATAAATTAAGGTGGTACCGCGGGAAATACTCTCGTCCTTATGTTTATAATATTTTTTTTGGTATTAAATTTGAAGGAGGATGATATTATGAGTAAAAAGTTTTATATTTCTACTGCTATTGCTTATACTTCTGGTAAGCCACATATAGGTAATACATATGAAATAGTTTTAGCAGATTCAATTGCTAGATTTAAAAGACAACATGGATATGATGTTTATTTTCAGACTGGTACTGATGAACATGGTATTAAAATTGAAGAGAAAGCAGAAGCTGCAGGTATATCACCTAAGGAATTTGTTGATGATATAGCTAAGCAAATTCAAGATATTTGGGATTTGATGAATACTAGTTATGATAAGTTTGTAAGAACTACAGATCCTCATCATAAAGAAGTTGTTCAACATATATTTAAAAAGATGTATGATTCAGGAGATATTTATAAAGGTGAATACAAAGGATTATATTGTACTCCTTGTGAGTCTTTTTGGACTGAGTCTCAGTTGGTTGATGGAAAATGTCCCGATTGTAATAGAAAAGTTCATGAAGCAAGAGAAGAGGCTTATTTCTTTAAATTAAGTAAATATCAAGAAAAGTTAGAAAAATATATAGAAGAGCATCCTGATTTTATTCAGCCAGTTTCTAGAAAAAATGAAATGTTAAATAACTTTATTAAACCTGGTTTACAAGATTTATGTGTTTCAAGAACATCATTAACATGGGGTATTCCAGTTACTTTTGATGAAGGACATGTTGTTTATGTATGGCTTGATGCATTAACTAATTATATTACTAATATTGGATATGATGTTGATAGTCAGACAGAACAATTTAAAAAGTTATGGCCAGCTAACTTACATCTAATTGGTAAAGATATTGTACGTTTCCATTCAATTTATTGGCCTTGTTTCTTATGGTCATTAGGATTAGATATACCAGAGAAAATTTTCGGACATCCTTGGTTATTAATGAATAATGATAAGATGAGTAAATCTAAAGGTAATGTTATTTATGCTGATGAATTAGTAGAGAAATTTGGTGTTGATGCGGTTAGATATTATTTATTACATGAAATTCCTTTTGCTAATGATGGCAATATTACTTATGAGCTTCTTATTGAAAAAATTAATAGCGATTTAGCAAACATTTTAGGTAACTTAGTTCAAAGAACTATTTCAATGGGAAATAAGTATTTTTCAGGTACTGTTTGTAACAAGAAAGTATATGAAGATGTAGATAAGCCTTTTATTGATAGTATCAATGAATTAGATAGTAAATTAGTTCAAAAAATGGATGATTATCAGGTAAGTGATGCTTTAACTGAAATTATGAATGTTTTAAGAGCTAGTAATAAATATATAGATGATACTACTCCATGGATATTAGCTAAAGATGATGTTAAGAAAGATAGATTGGAAACAGTAATTTATAACTTATTAGAAGCTATTAGAGTATGTGCACTTTTATTAGAGCCATTTATTACTAATACAAGTAAAGAAATTTTAAAACAAATAAATAATGATGTTACTGAATTTAAATATGTAGAAGATAATGAATACAAATTAGGACAACCGGAGGTTTTATTCCAAAGAATAGATAAAGATAAATTTCTTCAAGATATGTAAAATGAAGTGTACAATTATAAAAAAAGTGGAAGTTAGAAATTAGTTTTCTCTTTTTTGTTTTATACTTATTTTGTTTCGCAGTACAAATATATTTTTAAGGAGATTGTCATGCATAATCGTTGTATTGTTGCTGATTTAATTTTCATATTATTTTAGTTAGTGCTGTTGTATAATATCTTGATGAATTGGAACATGATAGATATCGTTTATTTTTGTTTTATGTTGTACTCTTATATTAGTTTAAAAATATATAGATGGAAAAAATGCCATTAATATGGTATTTTTATTTTGGAGGTATTTTTATGTTTATTGATACACATTGTCATTTATCTATTGAGGATTATGAAGATATAGATAAAGTAGTTAAAGAAGATATCGAAGCTGGTGTTAAAAAACTTATAATTTCTGCTTGTACTAAAAATACTTTTGAGGAAGCTTTGGCTCTAGCTAAAAAATATGATTCAATATATGTTACTTTAGGATTTCATCCTTCTGAAGTTGATACTACTGATGCTGATTTAGAGTTACTTGAAGAGTTATTAAAAACTGATAAAGTTGTTGGTGTTGGTGAAATAGGTCTTGACTATCATTATGGAAAAGATGATATTAATATGCAAAAAGAATTATTTGAAAAGCAATTAGTAATAGCTGAAAAATTAAATTTACCTGTTGTTATACATAGTAGAGATGCTGTTAATGATACTATTGAGACTTTGAGGAAATATAATGTAAAAGGTGTTATACATTGTTTTTCTGGTAGTGTAGAAACTGCAGATATTTATATTAAGCTTGGTTATAAGCTTGGTATTGGTGGAGTAGTTACTTTTAAAAATAGTAATTTATATAAAGTCGTTGAACATGTTGGACTTGATAATATAGTGTTAGAGACCGATGCTCCTTATTTAGCACCTGAACCTTTTCGTGGTAAAGAGAACAGTTCAAAGTATATACCTGTTATAGCAGAAAAAATAGCAAATATATTAGATGTTTCTTTTTATGAAGTAGAAGAAAAGACAACTAAAGTAGCTAGTAATTTGTTTGACTTGTAAGTGTCTTTATGTTAATCTTAGTTTAGATAAGGATTGATGGTATATGAGTTTTAAATTTTCTAAATTTCTTAATAAAAATACATTTTTGTTTTTATTGTCTCTTGTTTTTTTCTTTTTAATTATTATTGTTATTTATTTAACAAAAGATAAATTTATTTCTAATTCTAATAGTGTTATTTTAACAGGTACTAATAATATTCATATATCTAATGTATTACCATTGACGGATGAATCTGGTAGAACTCTTGCTGCTTCTAATGTTGCTGCTGATATTTTAAATGAAATATCTTTTTCAGTAGAAAGTATTGGTGATAAGAAAATTTCTAGTAATTATGAGATTTATTTAGAAAGCGAAGAAAATAATGCTGCTATTAATCCAAACTATGTAAAGGTTTATTTGACTGATGAAAATGGAAAGGCTTTTGATGACTATTCAGGTAATGAAGTGATGACATATAGAAATTTAAGAGTTTCAAAGAGTAGCGCATCTGGTAAGTTATTATATTCTGGCACGATTTTTGGAAATCAGAAACAAAAATTTAAACTACGTCTTTGGATTGACGAAACTTATTCTTTTGATAGCACAAAACAAGAATTTAATGGTATAATTAGAATTAAGAAATTATCTTAGGAGGATTAATTTATATGAATAAAAAGGGTGTATCGAAAAAGGTTATTTGCTGGATTATATTAATTAGCGTTTTAATTATTTTGATAGTTGTATTGGCGTTTGGTCTTTTAAGTAATAAAAAAGAAGATACTGTTCAGGAATATAATTCTGGTGTAATTACTATGAGTTATACAGATAGTAATGTATTTAAATTTACTAATTTAGTTCCTTTAACAGATTCTCTAGGTAAGACTAGTGATCAGTACTTTGATTTTGTTGTTAATACTAAGTTGGAAGATTCTGATGAAATTGATTATGAAATAGCTGTTTCTATTATTGAAGATGAATCTAATGTTACTGGTGATTATGTTAAATTTTATTTAGAAAAACAAAATTCTGGATCTTTTAGTAAAGTATTTGGACCTTCTATATTTAAAGGGATTACTACTGCTAGTAAACTTTCTACTCCAGCTGGTTCTATGGTACTATTAGAAGATACTAAGAAAAAAGATTCTACTGATAATTATCGTCTTAGAGTATTTTTAGATGAAAAAAGTATTGTTAGTACTGATGTTGTTTATTATGTTTCTGTAAAAGTTGATGTATTTGGAAAAGATAAGTAGTTTTGAGGCGGTGTATTATGGATAATACTTTGTCAAAACAATTGTTGTTGTCAATACTAGGACTGGCTATATTGATAGTTGCGATAGTTGGAGTTAGTTATGCAGTCTTAGTTGAGCCTAAGTCTAGTTTAACTTCTAAAAATATAGTTTATATTGATTATGATATTGATTCTGATGGTATTTCTTTAGTTGGAACTTTACCAATGACTGATTCAGATGGAATTGCTATGAGTAGCTATTTAGATTTTAAAGTTATTTCTAATGTTTCCTCAAACAATGTTCTTAATTATGAAATTTTGTTGGAAAGAGTTATTGAAGATGAATATACTTTACTTGGTGATAATGAAGTAAGAATATATTTAGAAAAGTTAGTTAATGGGAAATATGTTCCTGTTGACAATTATCCAAGTTATTTTAATTCTACTTTAGAAAATAATGATGTTAATACTGATAATTCGAGTAATAGTATGATTTTATATTCTGGTGTTTTTAGAAATATAACTGTAGAGACTAAACAATTTTGTGATAATTATAGACTTAAGATATGGGCTGATAAGGATACTGTTATAGGTAGTTCTTTTAAAAGTTTTAAGGCTGTTGTGAAAGTTAATTATGATTTGGACGTGTAAAGCGTTCTTTTTTCTTTGTAAAAATATAGATTTTTAACTTTGATAAGTATTATAATTGTTATATGTTAGGAGGCAATTTCATGATAATTCATGCTGATTTAAGTAGTGAAATGCATAATTTTCAGACTGAGTTAAGTACTTTTGAAAAAATAAAGTATATTTTTCATTTTATAGCTCAGGCATTTTTATATGCAGTTTTTGTCTTCTTTATAGGTTTTGGTTTAGTAATGGCTTTATACTTTGGCGATTTAGTTTATAACTTAAGTAAAGGTAATAATAAAACACCATTATTTGATGCTTATATCATTGTTTCTCAAAGTATGGTACCAACAATTAATGTTGATGACGCCATAGTTATTAGAAGAGAAACTGGTGAAAATTTGGAATTAGGTGATATAATAACATTTTCATCTATTGATCCTTCATATCCAGATTTAACTGTTACACATAGAATAGTTAGTAAAGAAAAATCTAGTTCTGGTACATATTTATTTAGAACTAAGGGTGATAATAATAGTATTATGGATCCTTCTATTGTTGCAGAGGATAGGATATTTGGAAAAGTAATCTTGAAAATACCCAAACTTGGCTCTGTTAGAAGATTTTTAACTACTTCATATGGATTTATGTTAGGAATAGTAGTACCAGCTATTGCAATTTTAATATTTGATATTTTAAAAATAGTTTCTAAATGGAAGAGCAAATCAAAAGAAGAAGAACTGGAAATTATTTAGTTTTGTTGAGGGTGATGTTGAATGGAAAGATATAATGTTGATTTTAAAAAGAAATTTGGACAGAACTTTTTGAAAAATACAAGTGTAGTTGAAAGAATTGTAGAGGTTGCGGATATTAAAGAAAAATCTTTAGTTATTGAAGTTGGTCCAGGTGGCGCAATTATGACTAGAGAACTTGCTAAAAGAGTTGATAATGTACTAGCTTATGAAATAGATGAAGATTTAAAAGATGAACTTTATAGTAGATTAGATGGTTTAAATAACGTAGAAGTCTTGTTTAAAGATTTTTTAACTTCTAATTTGTGTGACGATGTTTCAAAATATGATTATGAAAATTTGTATTTTGTTAGTAATGTCCCTTATTATATAACAACACCAATTATTTTGAAACTTATTGAAAGTAAGTTGAAATTTAAAAAAATAGTTATGATGGTTCAAAAAGAAGTTGGCGATAGATTTACAACTGGTCCTGGTAATAAGTCATATGGTTCAATATCGGTTTTATTACAGTATTATTTTGATGCTCGTAAAGAGTTTTTGGTTTCTAGGAATGAATTTGTTCCAGTACCTAATGTAGATAGTGTTATTATTTCTTTTAAAGAGAAAGAAAATAAGTATGAACTTTTAGATAGTCAATTTTTTGAAAAATTAATTAGAGATAGTTTTCAACAAAAAAGAAAGACTATTAAGAATAATTTAGTAGGTTATGATTTAAAAAAAGTTAATATGATTTTACAGAAGTCTGGCTATGATTTATCTGTAAGAGCTGAGGCTTTACCTGTTAAAGTATTTGTTGAATTAGCTAATGAATTATGTACTAAATAGTTATTTACCCGAAAAATACGGGTTTTTTTTTGACTTTTTTCATATATATTAATGGAAGGAGTAATTCTATGAATAATACGTATGTAGTTCAAAAAGGTGATACATTGTATGGAATATCTAGACAGTTTAATACTAGTGTACAAAAATTAAGGGAATTGAATAATTTATCTGATGATAATATTGTTCCATTGCAAGTACTTATTATTTCTATGGGTGATGAAAATAATCCATCTGAATGTGTTATTTATACTGTTGTTGCTGGTGATAATTTATATTCAATAGCGAAAAAATACGATACTACAGTAGACGCTATTAAGAGATATAACAATTTAACTAGTAATAATCTTTCAATAGGGCAAAGAATTAGAATACCTTGTTATATGGATAAGAGTGATAATACAACAATGCCAGACTATGTAAATTATACTGTTCAGGCTGGTGATAGTTTATATAGTATTGCGAATAAATTTGGAACTACAGTAGATAAAATAATAAAAGATAATAATTTGAAAAGTAATTTATTATCAATAGGTCAGGTTTTAATATTAGATGATAATAAAGGGATTTCTTCAGTGGAAGAGTGTTATGGAGAAGACTTTGTTGTTCCAGAGGATTATATTACTTATATAGTTAAATCAGGCGATAATTTATATTCAATAGCGAAAAAATATAATATAAGTGTTTCAGAAATAAAATCTCTTAATAATCTTAGTACTAATAATTTATCAATAGGTCAAGTTTTAAAAATTCCAAGTACTGGTGATACTTATTATACTGTTCAAGCTGGAGATAGTCTTTATTCTATAGCAAGAAAGTTTGATACTACAGTAGATGCCATTAAAAGAAAAAATAATTTGATTAGTAATTTACTTTCACTTGGTCAAAAATTAATAATATAAAGAAAGGGTGTTTTATATGAATGATACTTTGTATGATAGTAAAAATTATCCAGATTTTGCTAGTCAAAATACTGGTTCTGGGCTTTTAAAAGTTCAAGTGTTTACTGCTAATCAGGCTTTTCCTTTGAAAGATGTTGATATTATTATTTATAAAGATATTGATGGTAAACGAGTTGTTTTTTATGAAGGTGTTACTGATTCTTCTGGTATTATTGATAATATTAGTTTACCAACAAAGGAAATGAAGAGTGATGTAGAGTCTGCTGATGATATTGTTTCTACTACTTATAACATTACTGCTAAAAATATAAATACTAATGAGACTAAAGATTATGTTATATATATTTTTGATGATGTAAAAATTATTCAGCCAATACGGTTTCCAATAACAAGTTCTTCATTTGAAGGTGCAGGTGAATAATTATGAACGGTGTTATTAATTATCCTACTATTCCAACTGAAATAGTAGTACATCTAGGGCCTCCTGATGAGGCTGCTGAAGATTTAAGTTTGCCTTTTGTTGATTATATTAAAAATGTAGCTTCTAATGAAATTTATCCTACTTGGCCTGATAGTGCGATAGAGGCAAATATACTTGCTCAAATATCATTTGCATTAAATCGTATTTATAATGAATGGTATCCTAGTAAGGGTTATACATTTGATATTACGTCACTACCAGCCTATGATCAGTCATTTGTTAAGAATAGACAGGTATTTGATACTATTTCTAAAAAAGTAGATAAAATATTTAACAATTATATTTATCGTACTGGACAGATACAGCCTTTAAATGCTGTTTATTGTGATGGGAAAGTTACTACTTGTAACGGGTTATCACAATGGGGTAGTGTCTCTTTAGCTAGACAAAATAAAACTCCTTTAGAAATATTAAAATATTATTATGGTAATGATATTAACATAAAAGAAGATGCTCCGACAGGAGAAGTGTTTGGTGCTTATCCTGGTTATCCTATTGAACTTGGTAATGCTGGAGATAAAGTAAGAATTATACAGAGAGAATTAAATAGAATATCTAATAATTATCCGGCTATTTCTAAAATACCTAAAGTTAATGGAGTATTTGGAGTTTATACGCAAAATAGTGTGACAAAATTTCAAGAAATATTTAACTTGAATCCTACTGGTATTGTTGATTATTCTACTTGGTATAAAATAAAGTATATTTATAATGCTGTTAAAAGAGTAAATGATATTTATTCTGAGGGAATAGAAGAAGAGGAGGCGGTTTATGATTATGGTAATCAACTTAAATATTCGGATGTTGGTTTAGGTGTACAAGTTTTACATTATGTTTTATTAACTATTGCTTTTTTTGATCCGGATTTACCAAGTTTAAGAGTTGATAATGTTTTTAATGATAATACAAAGGCAATGGTAATAAACTTTCAGAAAAAATATGGTTTATCAGTTACGGGTGTAGTTGAAGCTGATACTTGGAATAAATTAGTTGAAGTATATAAGAATACTATACATAATATTCCAGAAGAGTATGCACAGTATGAAGATGAGTTGTTTCAAGGTAGACTGTTAGCTCTTGGTATGTCTGGTAACGATGTTAAAATTATTCAAAGATTTTTATTGAAGATTTGTCAGCAAACTGGTATTATTCCTGGAGTTAGAGTATCTGGAATATTTGATGACTTAATGGAAAGGTCAGTAATGAAAATACAGTCAATATTTAATCAAGAAATGACGGGTGTTATAGATCCGGTTACTTGGTATAATATTGTAGAATATTCAAAACAGAAAGAGTAATATTGCTGCTCTTTTTTTTATATACTTAATTGGGAGGGATATTTTGAACTTTAAAATAGGTGATGAAGTGACTAGAATATCACATGAACATGATATCTTATTTAAAATTGTTGGTTTTGAAGGAGATATTGTATTTTTAAAAGGTGTTGATTTGAGATTAGTTGCTGACTCTTATATTGATGACTTAGTTAAAGTTTTAGACCATAAAGAAAATGATGATAAAAGTATTATAGAAAAGAATGTAAGAGATTTGAATATTGATAGAAGTCAGTATTTTTATTTACCTGGTAAAATACTTCATATAGATGGTGATAATGATTATTTAGAAAGATGTATGAAGTTTTATGAAGATATGAATGTTAAAGCTAATGGTATTACTCTGAAAGAAATAGAAATGCCTAATAAAATTTTAGCTTTACTTGAAGAGTTTCAACCGGATATTGTTGTAGTTACAGGACATGATGCATACTATTCTAAAAAAGATGATATGAAAGATAATAATAATTATCAAAATACTATTAATTTTATAGATGCTGTTAAAGCTGCTAGAAAATATGAGAAAAGTCATGATAAATTAATTATAATAGCTGGTGCTTGTCAGTCTAATTATGAAGAATTGATAAAAGCTGGTGCTAATTTTGCCTCTAGTCCAAAAAGAATTAATATTCATGCACTTGATCCGGCTATTATTGCATCGTCTTTGGCTTTGTGGAATCGAAATAAAAGTATTGATTTGATTCATTTAATAGAAAAAACAAAATATGGTAAAGATGGCATAGGTGGTATTATAACTAATGGTACTATGTATGTAGGGTTTCCAAGATGACACTTGATAAAATAAAGGAGTATGTAGCTAGTAATAAGGGTATTGTTCATTCATTTAGATTTAAAGGTACTAGGAATCAGGTTGAGGAGTTTCAAGGTATTATAACTGATTTATATCCGGCTATTTTTATTATTACATTAGTCAATAGTAAAGTTAAGTCATTTAGTTATAGCGATTTACTTGTTGATAGTTTAGAAATAATTAATTAGTAAGGAATGGTTTTGCTATAATTGTTATGGTGATAGAATTGATTATTATAAGTATTTGTTAGTAATTATTTTAAAATTAATAAATATAATACTCTTTTGATATTAGTATTATTTATTGTTCTTTTTATTGATTTTACTATATTTACTCGCTATAAAATGCTTGATTTTTATAGTTTTATATTATAAAATAATTGTATAAAGTGATTATACTTTATGAGGGAGGAAAATTCACATGAAAATTACATCTGTAAATGTACGTAAAATTGAAAAAGAAGGATCTCGTATGAAGGGTATTGCTTCTGTATTACTAGATGACAGTTTTGCAGTACATGATATTCGTATTATTGAAGGAGACAACGGACTTTTTATAGCAATGCCTAGTCGTAAGACTGCTACTGGTGGTTATCGTGATATAGCTCATCCTATAAATCCAGAAGTTCGTGCTATGTTTGAAGAAGCTATTTTAGAGGCTTATAAAAATGCTGAAGATGAGTCAGAAGAGGAAGATGCTTAAGGCGTCTTTTTTTTGTTCTAATATTTTCTTTTTGTCATATACTTTGTTAGGAGGAATTGTATGGATAAACAAGAAAATAGTATTAATAGTTACAATCATGGTATTAATTTATTTGAGAGAAAGAGTTTGATAATTACAGGTGTTAAAAAAATAGAAAATTTTGATAGTGAACAATTTCTTTTAGAAACAATTATGGGTTTTATGGTTATTAAGGGTAGTGAATTAGAGTTAGTTAAGCTTGATACTTTGCAGGGAAATGTTTCAATAAAAGGAAATGTTTCTGGGATTAATTATGTAGAAGAAAATACTAAGAAAAATAAAGAAGAAAGTATTTTTAATAGGTTATTTAAGTAGTGAATTTAAAACTGCAAATATATAGTTTTGTATTTTCATTTTTATTTGGAATTATTCTTAGTGTTTTTACTAATTTAAATTATGGATTATTATTTAATAAGAATAAGAAAATTAAAATACTGGGTAACTTTTTGTTCTTATTTGATTTTTCTTTAATATATTTTTTAGGTATTAAATTAATTAATAATGGTATTTTACATATTTATTTTTTATTACTTTTAATTTTGGGATTTCTTTTAAGTTATTCTTTTTTTAGATTTTTACGTAAAAAGTGACTGTAAAGTAGGTTACTTTTTTCTTTTGTTTATTGAATCTTTCATTGTTATAGGATTATAATATATGTTGATAAGGTGGGTGATAAAACATGGCAAAAAGAAAATCTTCTAGTACTATTAAAAAGACAAAGAGAAGACTTGTTGTTTTTGGACTAGGATCTTTAGCCATTATTATCGTAACTACTTTTACAATTGGACACTACTGGGTTGAAATATATGATAAATATCGTGAAAAAAATGAATTAGATGAAAAACTAGCAAGTCTAAAAGAGAAGGAAGAAGAGTTACGAGTAGATGTTAATAAGTTACAAGATCCTGATTATATTGCTAGATATGCTAGAGAAAAATATTTATATTCAAAAGATGGGGAATTTATTATTAAAATACCAGAAAAATAAATTCTTTTTTAGTTTTTAATGATATAATATCATTGTTTGTTATGGAGGAAGCATGGTTAGTATTGAAAATAATTTTAAATTTAATATTGGTGATGTTATAGTTATTGGATGTTCAGCAGGACCTGATTCAATGGCTTTAGTTGATATGTTGTTAAAAATACGTGAAAAATATAAACTTTTATTGATTGTTGCTCACGTTAATCATAATGTTAGAGTAGAAAGTATAGAAGAGGCATTATATATAAAAGATTATTGTGCTAAGAATTCAATACTATTTGAAACAATGACAATAGAAGAATATGGTGATGATAATTTTGAGAATGAAGCCCGTAATATTAGATATAATTTTTTTGAAAATGTAGTTTATAAATATGGAGCTAATTATTTAATGACAGCACATCATGGGGATGACTTAGTTGAAACTATAATGATGAGAATTGTTAGAGGAACTAATTTGAAAGGTTATTCTGGTTTTAAAAAGATAGTTGATATGACTGATTATAAAATAGTTAGACCGTTGATTTATTATACAAAGAAAGAATTAGAAGAATATGATGAGATGAATAATGTTAAGTACTTTGTTGATAAAACTAATTCTTCAGATAAATATACTAGAAATAGATATAGAAAATATTTGTTGCCATTTTTGAAAAGTGAAGAAGAAAATGTTCATTTAAAGTTCTTACGTTTTAGTGATAATTTGTCAGCGGCTTGTACCTTTATTAATAAAGAAAGGGATAAGGCTTTGAAAAGAGTTTTATTAGCAGATGCATTAGTTATTGATAAATTTATTTTAGAAGATGCTTATATTCAAAGAGAAATTCTGTATTATTTACTTAGTGAGTTTTATCAAGATGATTTGATACTTGTTGGAGATAAGCATATTGATTTGATATTGGATTTAATATATAGTAAGAGAGCTAACAGTTTTGTTAATTTACCAAATGATGTTATTGCTAATAAGTGTTATAATATGTTAGAATTAAAGCGTGACGTTTTAGAAATAACTAACTATGAAATCGAATTTGATGAATATGCAACATTACCTAATGGACATGTTATTGAAAGAGTTTTAGATACTTCTGATAATAGTAATAGTATTTGCAGACTTGATAGTTCAGAAATTACTTTACCATTAATCGTTAGAACTAGAAAACTAGGTGATAAAATGGCTGTTAAAGGTATGGATGGTACTAAAAAAATTAAAGATATATTCATTGATAGTAAGATTAATTTAACAGAAAGAGATTCATGGCCAATAGTTGTTGATTCAAAAGGTAAAGTAGTATGGATACCTGGTGTTAAAAAATCTAAATTTGATAAGAAAAAAGTAGATAGTTATGATATAATATTAAAATATAGTTAAGGAGGAATATTGTGAATATTGATAAGAAAACTGTAAAAAGAAGTTTGTTACCATATTTACTTTTTGCATTAGTTGTACTTGGAATGTTTTTTTTCATGAATATAGCTAATAAAAAAGTAGATGTATTAACGTATAATGAATTTATTGAAAAATTAGATAATAAGGAAATAACTGAGTTAGAGTTAGTTGCTAGAACTAATGGCTATACGTATGAGGCAAGAGGAAAATTAAAAGATTATGCTGATAATGAAACTTTCTTTGCTAGATTACCTTTAAGTGAAGAGGTAATGAAAAAGATAGTTGAAGCTTCAGATAATCAAAATATTGAATTAAATGTTGAACCAGATCCTGATTCGTCATCATTGCTTTTAATTGTTGTTAATGTTTTACCAATAATATTATTAGTAGGTATTGCTTTTTGGTTTTTAAATAGACAATTAGCAGGAAATAAGAGTTCATTGGATTTTGGTAAGAGTAAAGCTCGGTTAAGTAGTGATAATAATAAAGTTACTTTTAAAGATGTAGCTGGTTTAAAAGAAGAAAAAGAAGAAGTTAAAGAAATTATTGATTTCTTAAAAAATCCAAAGAAGTTTCAAAGTTTAGGAGCTAGAATTCCTAAGGGTATATTATTATTTGGTCCTCCAGGAACTGGTAAAACTTTACTTGCTAAAGCTGTTGCAGGAGAGGCTAATGTTCCATTCTATTTCATTTCTGGATCTGACTTTGTTGAATTATTTGTTGGTGTTGGTGCTAGTCGTGTTCGTGATATGTTCCAACAAGCAAAACGTAATGCACCATGTTTAATATTTATTGATGAAATAGATGCTGTTGGTCGTCAAAGAGGTACTGGACTTGGTGGTGGACATGATGAAAGAGAACAAACTTTAAACCAATTACTTACTGAAATGGATGGTTTTGGTGCTAATGAAGGTATTATAATTATGGCTGCTACTAATAGACCTGATGTTTTAGATCCTGCACTTTTAAGACCTGGTAGATTTGATAGACAAGTTACTGTTAATTTACCTGATGTTAGAGAAAGAGAAGAGATTTTAGCAGTACATGCTAAGAATAAGAAATTAGCTGATGGACTTACATTAGAAAATTTAGCTAAGAGAACTCCTGGTTTCTCTGGAGCTGATTTGGAAAACTTATTAAATGAAGCAGCTTTACTTGCTGTTAGACGTAATAAAGCAAAGATTACAATGAGCGAAATAGATGAGGCTACTGATAGAGTATTGATGGGTCCTGCTAAGACTTCACATAAATATAGCGAAGAAGATCGTAAGCTTGTTGCTTATCATGAAGCTGGACATGCTGTTATAGGTTTAAAACTTGATAATGCTAATGATGTTCAAAAAGTTACTATTATTCCTAGAGGTTCAGCTGGTGGATATAATATGATGGTTCCATCTGTTGAAAAATTATGTTCAACTAAAACAGATTTATTAGAAGAAATAACTGGTTTATTAGGAGGACGTACAGCTGAAGAAGTTGTTTTTGGAGAAATTACAACTGGTGCTCATAATGACTTTGAAAAGGCTACTAAAATAGCTCGTGCAATGGTTACTGAATATGGTATGAGTGATTTAGGACCATTACAATTTGAACAAAAAGAAGGTAGTGTTTTCTTAGGAAGAGATTATAATAAGAGTCAACATTTCTCTAATGAAGTAGCTAATGAAATAGATATGGAAATGAGAAAAATTATTAATAATTGTCATGATAAAGCTACTACTATCATTAAAGAAAATAGAGATTTATTAAAATTAATAGCTGATGCATTATTAGAATATGAAACATTAACTAAGGAACAAATTGATTACTTAGTTGAAAATGGAAAGATGCCTGAAGAAGATGAAGAGACTAGTTACGAATCTATGTCAATTACTAAACTTAGAGAAATAGCTAAGGAAAAAGGTATTAAAAATTATTCAAAAATGTCTAAAGCAGAATTGTTAAAAGAGTTAGATGTTTAAATTTAACTCTTTTTTTCTTGAAAAAATTGAAATAAATATTATAATATCATTAGGTTTATGGGAGGAATGTTTTATGAAAAAAGATTTAGCAAGTAAAAATATTAAAAAAATTAGTAAGGGAGCTTCTGAATTTAAAACATTTATTTCACGTGGTAGCGTTGTTGATATGGCTGTTGGTGTTATCATTGGTAGTGCTTTTGGTAAAATAGTTACAAGTTTAGTAAATGATGTTTTGATGCCTATTATAGGCGTTTTCTTAGGTGGACTTGATTTTTCTAATTTAAGTATTAAGGTTGAAGATGCTACTATTAAATATGGTTCTTTTATTCAAACTATAGTTGACTTTTTAATTGTTGCTTTTTGTATATTTTTAGTAGTTAAATTATTTGAAAAGTTTAAGAAGAAGAATGATGAAGAGATTGAAGAGGTTTCTAAGAAGAGTGATGAGGTTTTATTATTAGAAGAAATTAGAGATTTATTAAAGAAAAAGTAAAGGTATGGGATATATATGCAAGGTTGGTATATAGGTGATATTTATATAAAAAATAAAATTGCGATGGCACCTATGGCTGGAATATCTAATCCTTCTTATATGAAAATATTAGAAGAGTTTGGTGTTGGATATGCTGTTACAGAGTTGATTAGTTCTGAAGCTATTGTTAGAAATAATAAAAAAACATTTGATATGTTAAAGGGTATTAATACTTTGAAAATACCAGTTGCAGTTCAAATATTTGGTTCTAATCCTGAGACAATGGCTAAGGCTGCTAAAATAATAACAGATTTATATGATAATGTTTTTATTGATATTAATATGGGCTGTCCTGTTCCTAAAGTTGCGGTTAAATCTGGTGCTGGTTCATCTTTATTAAGAAATCCTGATAAAATATATGAAATAGTTAGTAGTGTTGTTGCTAGTGTTTCAGTACCTGTTACTGTTAAGATTAGATCTGGATGGGATAGTAATAGTATTAATGCACCTTTAGTGTCTCAGGTAATTGAAAAAGCTGGAGCTAAGGCTATTTGTATTCATGCTAGAACTCGTAGTCAAGGTTATTCTGGTAAAGCAGACTGGAATATTATAAAAGAAGTAAAAAGATGTGTTTCTATTCCTGTTATTGGTAATGGTGATATTAAAAAGCCGGAGGATGCTAAGAGAATGTTAGATGAAACTGGCTGTGATGCTGTTATGATAGGTAGAGGGTTACTTGGTAATCCTTGGTTAATTAGAGATAGTATTGCTTATTTAGAGGGTAGAGAAATAACTAGTGTAACTGATATTGAAAAAGTAGATATGGCACTTAAGCATTTGAAATATTTAACTGATTTCAAAGATGATAAATTAGCTTGTTTAGAGATAAGAAATCATATTTCTTGGTATTTAAAAGGCGTTCCTGGAGCTAGTGATGTTAAAAATAAGGTCTATAAAACTACTAAAGTTTGTGATATAATCAAGATACTTAATGAGTTCAAGGAGGCACTATTATATGAAAACTAAAAAGGAAAAAGCATTATTTGTACAAAGATTTGTTGCGTTTATACTTGATATTTTTATTGTATCTAGTATTGCATCATTAATTTCTTATCCATTTTTAGATACTAAATCTATTAATAAATTAAATAACGAAAGTAATGAATTAATAGAAAAATATACTGCTAAAGAAATAGATATGAATACTTATGCTGTTGAAGTTAAGAATATAGGTTATCAATTATCACAAAAGCAAGGAGTTGTTTCATTAGTTACTTTATTTTTATCGGTTTTATACTTTATAGTATATCAATATTATAATAATGGACAAACTGTAGGCAAAAAATTGATGAAAATAAGAGTTAGTAGTTCTACTAATAAAGAAATTACAATGAATAGTTTTATTTTTAGATCTTTAATTATAAATTCAATTTTAGTTGATATGATTTCTTTTGCAATTGTTATTTTTGGAAATGAGACGACATATTTTTATGGTGTTGCAATTTGTGGAATTATCAAGTATACTTTATTATTAATTTGTGGTTTTATGGTTATGTGGAGTAAATCAGGTATGGGATTACATGATAGAATTGCTCATACTACTGTTGTTAAAGCTTAAAGAAGGAGGATATTATGAGAGAATTTACGGAACAAGAATTAGTTAGAAGAGCTAAGGCTGAAGAGATCAGAGAAAAAGGTATTGATCCATTTGGTCATAGATTTGATACTAATACTAATTCTAAGGAAATAAATGAAATGTATCAAATGTGTTCTAAGGAAGACTTAGAAGGCAATGAAAAAATTGTTATTGTTGCAGGTAGAATTATGACTAAACGTCGTAAGGGTAGAGCTGGATTTTTCCATATACAAGATAAGTATGGAAAATTACAAATATATATTAGAGAAGATGCCGTTGGTGAAGATGTTTATGATTTATTTAAAAAATCAGATATTGGTGATATAGTTGGAATTGAGGGTACTGTATTTAGAACTGATACTGGTGAACTTAGTGTAAGGGCTAATAAATATATTCATTTGGTTAAAGCATTAAAACCTTTACCTGAAAAGTTCCATGGTCTTACTGATATTGAGGAAAGATATAGAAGACGTTATGTTGACTTAATCATGAATGAAGAGTCTAAAAAAGTGGCTTTTACTAGACCTAAGATTATTAGATGTATTCAAAACTTTATGGATAATAGAGGATTTACAGAAGTTGAAACACCTATTTTATCTACTTTATTAACAGGTGCTAGTGCTAGACCTTTTGTTACACATCATAATACACAAGATTTAGATATGTATTTAAGAATTGCTTTAGAGTTACCATTAAAGAGATTACTTGTTGGTGGTATGGAAGCAGTATATGAAATAGGTAGAGTTTTTAGAAATGAAGGGATGGATCCTAAACATAATCCAGAATTTACTTTGATGGAAGCATATTTAGCATATAGTGATTTACAAGGTATGATGGATATGACTGAGGCAATGTTTCAAACAATTGGTAAAGAAGTATTTGGACGTACTACATTTACTTGGTATGAACATGATATAGATTTATCTGGACCATGGAAAAGAATTAGTATGGTTGATGCTATCAAAGAAAAGACCGGTATTGACTTTAAAAAGGATATGAGTTTAGAAGAAGCTTTAAAACTAGCTGAGGAACATAATATACCGGTTGAAGAACATCAAAAGAGTTTTGGACATATTGTTAATTTGTTCTTTGAAAAATATGTAGAAGAAACTTTAATTCAACCTACATTCTTATATGGACATCCAATTGAGATTAGTCCATTAACAAAGAAAAATCCTGATGATTCAAGATTTGTTGATAGATTTGAATTATTTATTGCTGGTAAAGAATTTGCTAATGCATATACAGAGTTGAATGATCCAATTGATCAATTAGAAAGATTTGAAGAACAACTTAAGGAAAGAGACCTTGGCAATGAAGAAGCAAACGATATTGATATGGATTTTGTGGAAGCCTTAGAATATGGTATGCCTCCAGCTGGTGGAATTGGTTATGGAATAGATAGACTTTGTATGTTCTTCTTAGAACAAGATTCTATTCGTGATGTATTATTGTTTCCTACTATGAAGCAAAAATAATTTAGGCAATTTTGATGACTATTATTATATTTATATTTAAAAGTCAATCATAATTGCTTTTTTTTGTCAAAAAATAGTGTAAATACTTGTAAAATCAAATTTATATAAGTATAATTATAGTGGGAGGTTAATTATGAAAAAACACAATATTTCAAAGCTTGTTCTTGGAATAGTAACTGTTTTAATGCTTATATCATTTTTCTTACCAGATAATGATGTTTGTACTTTGATTAAGGTTGCTTTATGGATTGCAGAGTTTGTATTAATCATTATTGCTTTGCGTGATAAAAGTGTACTTAAAATAGTTCTTCTTACTGTGTTAGCACTTATGCTAATGACCTGGATATTACCAGCTGCTTATTATTCAGATCAGTATATAGATCAAGGACGAGTTCAAATGGGATTATTTGACTTAGTCAATTATCCAGTTACAGCACTTTCTTATTTTGGCTATATTGCATTTTTCGTTTTAGCTATTGGCGGTTTTTACGGAATACTAAATAAGATACCTGCTTATCGTACATTCCTAGATAATTTTGTAGGACGTGTACAAGGACACGAAGTAAGATTCTTTGTAGTTATTATGCTACTAATCGCAGCTTTAGTTTCATTAGGAGGAATGCAAATTCCATTACTTGTATTTTTCCCTATGTTAGTTTCAGTAATTTTATTATTGGGATATGATAAAATTGTTGCTGCTATGGTATTAGTTGGATCTACTGCTGTTGGTTTAATAGGATCTACTTATGCTTATGGTAATACTAATATTATCATGACTGTACTATCACTTGATATTACTTCTGAAGTAATAGCTAAATTAATAATTCTATTATTAGGATTAGCACTATTAGTTTTAAATGTTTTATTATATATTAAGAAGACTAATACTGTGACTAAAGTAATCAAGAAGGATAGTAAGAAATCTTCAGTAAAAGAAGTAAAAGCTGAAGTTAAAGAGGTTGAAGTTAAGAAGACTAAAACTGCAGCAACTAAGTCTACTAAAAATAGTAAGACTAAAGCTAATGCTTCTAAATCTACTGGTAAAAAGAATACAAAATCTTCTTCAAAGAAAAACATTAAAGCAGCTTTAAAAGATGAAGAAGTTATTGTTGTTAAGGAGTCTGTTGATAGCTCTTCTGATATGAGTAAATATGTTCAAGAGTCTGATAATAGTTATCATACTACTTGGCCATTAGTAACTGCATTTGTTTTATTATTCATATTAGTTATATTAGCATTTATTCCTTGGTCAAATGGATTTGGAGTTACTTTGTTCTCAGATGTAACTACTAATGTTTTATCTTTTGAGATAGGTGGCTTTGCAATATTCTCTAAGCTTTTTGGTACAATTAATGCTTTTGGTTTCTGGACTATAATTGATCTATTATTACCAATGGCATTATTAATACTATTCTTAGCAATTATTTACAAAGTTAAATTTAATGATATCTTAAAAGGATTTATGGATGGAATTAAGAGAGCATTACCATTAGGATTAATTATAATTTTAATTTATTCTTGTTTAGTAATTGTTACTTATCATCCATTCCAATTAGTAATATATAAAGCATTACTTTCTGGAATTGATAAATTCAATGTCTTTGGTGCATTGTTATCATCTTTAGCAGCACTTTTAGCTGGTATATTCAATGTTGATCCTTCATATGCATTCCAAAGTGTATTGTTATATTTAACTAGTATTGTAACTGATTCAGCTAGTTATTCTACAATAGGTATTATTTTCCAAGCTATGTATGGATTTGGAGTTATCTTTGCTCCTACTAGTTTCATTTTAATGATAGTATTAGAGTATTTAGATATTCCTTATACTTCTTGGATTAAAGCTATTTGTAAATTCTTATTAGAATTATTAGCAGTATTATTAATAGCAATCATTATAGTGTTATTAGTATAGTACTTAGTTATATTGAGGTTCTTGATGAGCCTCTTTTTTTTGCTATTTTTGTCTTTTTTTTGTGGACGTAATTTATTGCATTTCTGCTCATACTAGAAATAAAATTATTTTAAGGAGATGATTTAGATGTTTTCAAAATTTGATGAAGATTCACAAAAAGTATTATTAATGGCAAAAAAAGAAATGATGGATTTGAAACATCCCTATGTTGGTAGTGAACATTTATTGCTAGCTATTTTACATAATACTGATTTAACTATTACTCAGGTTTTGAGTGAATATAAAATTACTTATAAGAAATATAAGGATGAAATAATTAAAATAATAGGAATAGGTAAGACGAGTAATGACTGGTTTTTATATACACCATTGCTGAAACGTATTATTGAAAATACTATTTTAGACTGTAAGGATGATGATTCAATAGTTACTGTGGATAAATTATTTATTTCTTTATTAGAAGAAGGTGATGGTGTTGCCAACAGAATATTGTTGGGAATGAATATTGATATTGATTTGTTATATGAAAAGTTTTCTAATAGAATGGTGTATCATTCTTCGAAAAAGGGAAGAAATTTATTATTAGAAGAGTACGCAATTGATTTAAATAAAAAATGCGAAGAAGAAGGATTTGATCCAGTTGTTGGTAGAGATGTTAAAGTCAATAGAATGATAGAAATATTATTAAGACGTACAAAGAATAATCCATTATTATTAGGTGATGCTGGTGTTGGTAAGACTGCAATAGTAGAAGAATTAGTTAGGAGAATTGTAGTTGGAAGTGTTCCTAAAAACTTGGAGAATAGTAGAATATTTAGTATTTCCATGGCTAGTTTAATATCTGGAACTAAATATCGAGGGGAGTTTGAAGAAAGAATCAATAAAATAATTAGTGAATTAGAAAATGAAAGAAACATAATTTTATTTATTGATGAGATACATACTTTAGTAGGTGCTGGTGGTGCAGAGGGAGCAATTGATGCTTCTAATATCTTAAAACCATACTTGGCTCGTGGAAAAATAAAAGTCATAGGAGCAACAACTTTAGCGGAATATAAAAAGTATTTAGAAAAAGATAAAGCTTTGGATAGAAGATTTCAGAAAATATATGTAGAAGAGCCCACGGCTTCTGAAACAGAAAAGATTTTATTTCAACTTAGAGATATTTATGAAAATTATCATGGTGTAAAAATTAGTGATGAGATTATCAAATTAATAGTTGAACTCTCTGATAGATATATTACAACAGGGAGATTTCCTGATAAAGCTATTGATATATTGGATGAAGCTTGTAGTAAGACGACTATAATTGATAATATTTATGAGAGGAAAAACAGATTATTTACAGTTTCAATGAATGAAGTTAGAAATAAAAAGAATAAAGCTATTATTGAACATGATTATAAATTGGCTAGACAGTTAAAAAAAGAACAAGAAGAATTAGAAACATTAATTAATAAAAACTTTATGAGAAGTGCTAAGTGTAAAAGTGTAAAAAGTATTAATAAAGATACTTTATATGATGTTATTTATGAGAAGACTAAAATACCTGTTAAGAAAATATTAAAATACAATAAAAATAGTCTTACTTTAAGTTTAAATAAAACTGTGTTTGGACAGAAAAAGGCAGTTGATGAGATATTAGAGATAACACTTTCACGTAAAATTAATAAAAATGTGCCTGTGTCACTATTATTGGTTGGTAAAACTGGTGTAGGAAAGACATTATTAGTAAAAGAGTATGCTAGACTGTTATATCCAAAGACGTCTTTTATTAGACTTGATATGAGTGAATATAAGGAAGGTCATTCTATTAGTAAGATAATAGGAGCACCAGCTGGCTATGTTGGATATAATGATAATAATTGTATATTAGAAAAAGTTAAAGATAATCCATATTCAGTTTTCTTAATTGATGAAATAGAAAAAGCACATCCAGATGTATTACGACTTTTCTTACAAGTTTTAGATACTGGTTGTATGACTAATTCTTATGGTGAACAAATAGACTTTAGTAATGTAGTTATTTTTATGACTTCTAATTTAGGTACTACTAATAAAAAAATAGGTTTTTCTTCAGATAATAGTTTGGTATATGAAAAGTTTAAAGAATTTTTGGGAGTTGAATTTGTAAATAGAATTGATAAAGTTATATATTTTGATGATATTGATAGTAATACTATAGGTAAAGTTATTAGTAAGAGAGCAATTGATTTAGGATTTGAAAAGGACTTTTCCCCAGAACTTGTGAATAAAATTAAAAATGAATGTAATTATAAGGAATTTGGAGCAAGACATGTGGATAAAGTATTAAGAAAATATGTAGATACTTTTACTATTAAACATTAGTTTATTTCTTATAAATATTATGGTATACTAACTTTGCGAGGTGAAAAAATGAAAATATTTAATACGTTGTCAAAAAAAGTAGAAGAATTTATTCCTAATGAAGAAGGAAAGGTTAAAATGTATACCTGTGGTCCTACTGTGTATAGTTATGCACATATTGGTAATTTACGTACATATATTTCTGAGGATATTTTAGAGAAAAGTTTAAAATTTCTTGGATATGATGTAGAAAGAGTTATGAATATTACAGATGTAGGTCATTTAGTAGGTGATGGTGATACTGGTGAAGATAAGATGTTGGTTGCTGCTAAAAGGGAGCATAAATCATCTTTGGAAATTGCTAAGTTTTATACTGACTGTTTTTTTGATGACTGTTGTAAGTTAAATATTAGAAAGCCTGATGTAGTATCTAATGCTACAGATAATATTGATATGTATATAAAAATAATTACTAAATTATTAGAAACTGGCTATGCTTATATTTCTAATGGTAATGTTTATTATGATACTTCTAAATTCCCTAATTACTATGAGTTATCTGGACGTAATAGCGATGATTTGTTGGTTGCGGTTAGAAGTGATATAGATGTAGATGATGCAAAACGTAATCCATTTGACTTTGGTTTATGGTTTACTAATTCAAAATTTAATAATCAAGAGTTACAATGGGATTCTCCTTGGGGAAGAGGTTATCCTGGATGGCATATAGAATGTTCTGGTATTTCAATAAAATACTTAGGTGAAAAGTTAGATATACACTGTGGTGCAGAAGATGCTATTTTTCCACATCATACTAATGAAATAGCTCAAAGTGAAGCTTATTTAGGAATTCATCCTTGGTGTAATTACTGGGTTCATTATGGTTTTTTAAATAATAAAAATGGTAAGATGAGTAAATCATCAGGTGAATTCTTAACAGTTTCTTTATTAGAAGAAAAAGGTTATAATCCGTTAAGTTATCGTTACTTATGTTTAAATTCTTACTATCATAATCAATTAACATTTGACTTTGATATATTATCTGGTGCAGAGAAAGCTTATTTAAAATTAAAATCACGTATTTCAAAATTAGGTTCCTCAGAAGTAGATGATAGTAAATATGAAGAATATTTGAGTGAGTTTAAAAACTATATAGAAGATGATTTAAATACTTCTAATATGATTACTTTAGTATACGATATTTTAAAGGATACTTCAGTTAATGATGGTACTAAGAGAAAATTAATAGAGAAGTTTGATGAAGTTTTATCTCTTGACTTATTAAAAGTAGATGAAGTAAGTAGTGAGCATGATGATGAAGAAATCTTAAAGAAGATAGAATTACGTAATGAAGCAAAGAAAAATAAAGACTTTGTTACGGCTGATGCGATAAGAGATGAATTGTTAGAACAAGGTGTTCGTTTAATTGATACTAGGGAAGGAACAACTTACGAGTTAATTTAATAATTAATCTACACAATTTTTCTGTGTAGATTTTTATTATTATGATAAAATTGTTTTTGAGGATGTGAAGTATATGAATGTTATAGAAATTAATGTATTGGTTTTAGCGTATTTAGGTGATACTATTTATGAAAACTATGTTAGAAAGCATTTAGTTTTATCAGGTATTGGTAACGTAAATGACTTGCAGAAAGAAGCTATTTCTTATGTTAGTGCTAGTAATCAGGCTAAATATTTAACAAAAATGATGGATGATAAATTCTTATATGAAGATGAAATTAGTGTGTTTAAAAGAGCTAGAAATTACAAAACTACTTCTCATCCTAAGAGTTGTGATATTATTACTTATAAGTATGCAACTGGATTAGAAGCTATCATTGGTTATTTGGAACTTCAAAATAAAAAAGAAAGAATAAATGAAATAATGACATTTATTTTAGGTGATTAATATGTTGGTGTTTGGTAGAAATGTTGCGAATGAATTATTAGAAAAGGGAAAAAAGATTGAAAAAATAATTTTGCAAGATGGATTTAGTGACAAAGAAATAAATTCTTTAATAGAAAAGCGAAAAGTACCTGTTCAATATAAGTCAAAAAGAGAAATTGACCGTTTGGCATCAGGTGTTCATCAAGGTATAATACTATTTATTCCGGATTATAAATATAAAAAAATGTCTGATGTATTAACAGATGAAGCTAAATTTTTTGTAATATTAGACCATTTAGAAGATCCGCATAATCTTGGAGCAATCATTAGAACTTGTGAGGCTGCTAAAGTTGATGCGATTATTATGCCGAAAGATCGTCAAGCTCAAGTTAATTCTACAGTAATGAAAACTAGTGCTGGAACTTTGGATAATGTAAATATTGTTACTGTTACTAATTTGGTTTCAACAATAGAGGAACTTAAGAAAAATGGTTTTTGGATAGTTGGTACAGCTTTAGAGGATAGTGTTGATTATAGAAGTATAGATTATTCTGGTAAAATTGCCTTAGTAATTGGTAATGAAGGATCTGGCATGTCTAAACTTGTTAAGAATGCATGTGACTTTATTGCCAAAATACCAATGTATGGAACTACAAATAGTTTAAATGCATCTGTAGCATCTGGTATTATGATATATGAGGTAATCCGTAATAGAAAGTAGAGGGATTATGGATTATAAAAAGATAAATGATTATGAAGTTGTTTATTTAGTTAAGGAAAATGACGAAGATGCTAGGAAAATTATGCTTAATAAGTATATTCCTTTAGTTAAAAAGTTGGCATCAAAGTATTCTATGTCGGCTGAATGGGCAAGAGTAGACTTTGATGATTTAGTGCAAGAAGGGCTAATTGCTTTGAATGATGCGATTGATAAGTATGATGAAAATTCTGGAGTGTTGTTTTATACTTTTGCATGTGTTTGCATTGAGAGAAGAATTGTAACTTTTTGTAGAAAGATGAGCAGTAATAAACATTATTATTTGAATACTGCTCTTGGAGAAGAACTTTATTATAATATTAAAGATGATAAGAATTTGGAATATTATTTTGATGAGGCGTTGTTAGAAAAACAATTTATTTATTATAAATCTTTATTTGATATTTCTGATAGTTCTATTTTTGAACTTAGATATAATGGCTTTAGTTATAAAGAAATTAGTAAGTTACTTGATATACCTATTACTACTGTTGATGGTAGACTTTATAAAATAAGAAAAGTTTTACATGAAAGATTTAAAAATGTATAGTTAGTATTTGAATTTTTTTATATTTTGCTTTACAATTATAGTAGGGTGAGTGCGTATGGATAGAATTGATGATTCTAATAGTATTACTCTAAATGAATGGTATGAACTTCATTATGATGAAGATTGTATCTTGCCATTAAAGTTAGGTATGGATAGCGCTATGAGGTACATTCATGAGAAAGGTTGCTACATAACTTCTTTTAATCCTAATAATATTCATATTTTAAATGGTTCTTATCAGCAAATAAAGTTTGATAATTTAGCTATTGCTGATGGATCTAATGGTATGCAAATGAGGGATATTGTTAGAGAAAATATTTCTGACCTTAGTGATATTGGTGTTGGCATTCACTGTCATTTTCCTAATCAGATTTATATTAATAAAAGTTTTTTAAAAAGTAATTTTTCTATGTTTGAATTATATTTGCCTGAAGGTGATGTTCCATATTATAAAGGTATTTTTGAACGTGGAGCTGGAGTTTATTATAATGATTATATAATGGAAAAAAGAAGAAGAGATTTAGAAGAACTAGAAAAAGAAGTAAATGGTACTTCAACTGATTACTCTAACGGTATGGGAAATTCCTTGGTTAAATCTAATGGACATAGTCTTTTAGGAAAGCCTGATTTGACTAATAGAAAAATAAATGATGGTATTTATGGACAATTGGGTAGAAGAAATGATAATTCTGCATATGTTAGTCTTTCCATACTTCCATTTATTATAGCTACATTGGGATTTATTTTCTCTATTATGGCTATATTGCTATTATTTTAGTGAAAAAACGTTTGACATTTCTTGGTGTTTATGCTATTTTATAGGTGAGCACTTGGAAGTGTTTTTATTTTGAATAATTAATCTAAGGAGAATGATTAAATATGGCTACAGAAAAAGCTAAAAAGTCTACTGAGAACAAGAATAAAAAAGAAATAAAAAAGGATACGAAGAAGAATAATAAAAATTCTGAAAGTAAAAAAAGTCTTTGGGTCAGATTTAGAATATTTTGTCATGGTGTA
Source organism: Acidaminococcus fermentans (assembly GCA_963660495.1). Taxonomy (GTDB): domain Bacteria; phylum Bacillota_I; class Bacilli_A; order RF39; family UBA660; genus CAG-877. Next base: position 16,224 of record CAVKYO010000004.1, on the reverse strand, counting down.
AAATCGGAAATTTCTAAAGTTCATTGGCCAAGTAAAGGAGATATGGTTAGATATTCCATAGCAACTATTGTTTTCATTATATTTTGTTCTTTATTCTTTTATTTAATTGAAGTTATATTTGCTTTAATTCAATCATTAATATAGGAGGTAAATTATGGAAAAACAATGGTATGTAGTTAATACTTATTCTGGTCATGAGAATAAAGTTAAAGAAAAGTTAGAAATGCGTTCCGAATCAATGGATATGCAAGATTATATATTTAGAGTTGTTATACCCGAGGAAAAAGTCGTTGAAGTAAAAGATGGTGTAACAAAAGAAAAAGTTAAGAAAATGTTTCCTGGATACATTTTAGTTGAAATGGTTATGACAGATGAGGCTTGGTATGTTGTACGTAATACTCCTGGTGTCACTGGTTTCATTGGATCTTCTGGAAAGGGAGCTAAGCCAACACCATTACAACCGGCTGAAGTTGATAAAATTTTAGGTAATATGGGTATTAGCAGACTTGATGTCGATAAAGAACTTACTGTTGGTGCTAAAGTTAAGATAATAGCTGGACCATTTAATGGTATGTATGGAAAAGTTGATTTTGTAGATTTACCTAATCAGAAAGTTATGTTACTTGTTGATTTATTTGGACAAGAAACTTCTGTTGAAGTTGAACTTGGACAAATAGAAAAAGCGTAAAGTTCTTGAAATATATAGATCTTTATGATATTATTTAATGGCTATATTTATTTAATATAGATGTTATTGATAAGTGATGTTTTCATTTATGAAGCGGGATGAGAATAGAATTTATCAGTAATAGTGCACGTAACACGTGAGAAAAATTATAGGAGGTGTTTTTCGTGGCAAAGGAAGCAATAAAGAAAATTAAATTACAAATTCCAGCAGGAAAAGCTACACCAGCTCCACCAGTAGGAACTGTTTTAGGTCCAGCAGGAATCAATCTTCAAGATTTTTGTACTAAATATAATGATGCAACTAGAGATAAAATGGGTGACATCTTACCAGTAGAAATCGCTGTATATGATGATAGAAGTTTTGATTTTGTTATTAAAACTCCACCAGCTAGTTTCTTATTGAAGAAATATGCAAAAATCAATAAAGGTTCCGTTAAGGGTTCTAAAGAAGTTGTTGGTACAATTACAGAAGCTCAATTAAGAGAAATTGCAGAAATTAAATTACCTGATTTAAATGCATATTCTGTAGAAGAAGCTATGAAGATCGTAGCAGGAACTGCTAAAAATATGGGAATTGCTGTTGAAGGTCAAGAGTAATTCTTAAGTAATTGATCATATAGGGTTTACCTATGTGGAAGGAAAATTAAAATTAATATCCGCTTTTACCACATAAGGAGGAAAGAAAATGAAAAGAAGAAGTAAGAAATATACTGAAGCTCTTTCAAAAATAGAAAAGAATAAAGTATATACAAAAGAAGAAGCTATTAAGTTAGTAAAAATGACTTCTACTAGTTCTTTTGATGGCTCTGTTGAAGTAGCAATGAGATTAAATCTTGATACTAAGAAAGCAGATCAACAATTAAGAGGTGCTATAGTACTTCCTAAAGGAACTGGTAAGACTAAGAAAGTTTTAGTAATTGCTAAAGGTGAAAAAGCTAATCAAGCTAAAGAAGCAGGAGCTGACTATGTTGGTGATGTTGATATGCTTGAAAAAATCGAAAAAGAAAATTGGTTTGATTTTGATACTATGATAGCTACACCTGATATGATGCCTTTATTAGGTAAATTGGGTAAAGTTTTAGGACCTAAAGGTTTAATGCCAAATCCTAAAACTGGTACAGTTACTTTAGATGTAGTTAAAGCTATTGAAGAAGTAAAAGCTGGTCGTGTTGAATATAGAACTGATAGTTATGGTAACATTCATGGTATCATTGGTAAGGTTTCTTTCTCAGATGAAGATTTACTTGCTAACCTTGATGCATTTGTTACTCATATAATTAAATTAAGACCTGCAACTGTAAAAGGTGATTATGTTAAAAACATTTCTATAGCTTCTACAATGGGTCCTGGAATAAAAGTTGAAAATAATTTTGACAAATAGGATTTTGTAGGTTATAATAAAGACAATTTGTTGGTGCCATAGACAGTAGGTATAAAAATAAATCCTACCGAGGACTTTATAGAGTATTAAAAGTTTCTTGACTGTCTATGTAGTTAAGAAACTTTTTTATGGCATCCTTACAATAAAATAAGGAGGTGTTTTATGGCAAGTGAAGCAATCTTAAAGCAAAAACAAGGTGTTATTGATGAAATTAAAGATCGTGTTCAAAATGCTACTACTATAGTATTATTTGATTATCGTGGTATTACTGATAGTGAAGCTAAAGAATTACGTATTAAGCTAAGAGAGTCTAATTCTGATTATAAAGTATATAAAAATACTTTAATGGCTCGTGCTTTCAATGATTTAGGAATTGATTTAAATGAATCATTAACTGGTCCTAGTGCTTTTGCATATGGTGATGATCAAATCGCACCAATAAAGACTTTAGCTGAATTTGCTAAAAGTCATCCAGCATTAGTTTTAAAAGTAGGGATTGTAGATGGAGAAAAGGCTGATCAAGCAAAATTAGCTGAATATGCTACTATACCTTCAAGAGAAGGATTACTTACTATGCTTGCTGGTGGTATGATAGGTATCGCAAGAGACTTATCTATCTGCTTAGACTTATATAGTCAACAAAAAGAAAATTAATTAAATTAAAATATAAGGAGGAAAAGAAAAATGGCTAAATTAACAAGAGATGAATTTATCAGTAGTTTAAAAGAAATGAACTTATTAGAAATTAAAGAATTAGTAGATGCAATGAAGGAAGAATTTGGTGTAGATCCAAGTGCTGTTGCTGTTGCTGCACCAGCTGCTGGAGCTGCTGCTGAAGAAGGTCCAAGTACAGTTACTGTTTCAATAGCTGATGCTGGAGCTGCTAAAGTTGCTGTCATTAAAGTTGTTAAAGAAATTACTGGTTTAGGATTAAAAGAATCTAAAGATATCGTTGATTCAAACGGTGTTGTTAAAGAAAACATTGCTAAAGCTGAAGCTGATGAAATTAAAGCTAAGTTAGAAGAAGCTGGAGCTACTGTAGAAGTTAAGTAATTAGCTTCTTTTTTTATTTCATTTTTTGAGTTCCAATGTTATAATCTTGTTATAGAATATGAAGTGTAGTAGGTGGTTTCATGAAATTTATGGATAAAATTAAAAATAGGTCATTATTTTCATATATAGCGTTGTGTGTATTTTTATTTGTAATAGGTTTATGTGCACTTTTACTTAATACAAGCAAATCAAAATCTAATATATTTTATCGTGAGTCGTCTAATATTGATACTTCATTGAAAATATATTTTATTTCTGCTGCTAATAATCATTCTCTAACTGCTTCGGGAGATGCTATTCTTCTTGAAAAAGTTGATTCCTCTGGTAAGTATCATTTTGGACTTATTGATACTGGTCATAATTCTAAGTATGTATCTGGTTTAGATGAAAAAATCAAATCTTTTTTGACTGAACATATGGCTGGAAAAGCTGATACTGCAAAATCTTACAATGGTTCAACTGGTACAGTTGTAGATAAGTATGTTTTGGATTTCTTACTTTTGACACATTCTGATGGTGATCATCTTGGTAATGCTGCTTATCTTGTTGATAGTTTTAAATTTAAAAATGTTTATTTAAAAGATATATTATATGAATTAAATTTATCTAGTGATGAAACTACTATTTTTTATGGAAACTTGGTTGCTAAAATACTTGATCAAAATGCTAGAGGTAATGATGATTTTAAAACTTTGATATATGGTTTAGATGATTTTAATAAATATTCTGATAGTAAAGATTTTTGTACTTTAGAAAAAGTTTCATCAGGTAATTATAAAATGAATGATACTGCGTCAAATGGTTACGCTAAAACTCCGGATATTTGTCGATTATTAGTTGAATATTATGACTCATATGGGGAGTCTAGCAGTTATAATGTTAGTTATTGGTTAAAAAAGATGAGTAATATTCAAAAAAATGTTGATTATATTCCTTTTTCTGAAATGAGTAGTAGAAGTATAGATTTTGCTGGTGCTAATATTGACTTATTTGGTTTAATTGATAATGAGTTACTTACAACTGAATATTTAACTACCGCTCAATATAATAAATATAAGCAGGAATGTCCATATTATCCATATTGGCCTGACTACTGGGATAAAACTGGTTCGACTTTACATTCTAGTGAAAAAAATGAAAATTATAGTTCAAGTAGTAGTTTTTATCATTATTCAAATTATTTTGCAAAATATGATGTATATGATCCAGATAATGGGAAGAATCCAACTTATTCAGGACCTTTAAATGAAAATGTAAGATCTATAGGTATGTTGATTTCTGTAGGTAATAAGAGAGCTGTTCTTACTGGCGATTTGATGAATTATGTAAGATATGCTAATGATATAAGTAGTGCAGAAAATTATTTGGCTAATAATTTTGCTTATTGTGGATATGAAGATGCTTTGGCTTCTGCTATAGCAAAAAAGATTAATTCTAGTAATATAACTTCTACAACACCTCTTTATATAGATTTTGTTAAGTTGAGTCATCATGGATTATGGTATTCTAATACTTTAGATTATTTAAATAAGCTTAGGCCGAGATATACTATTACTCCTCGTAATAGTAATGTATCAATTGTTGGAGACTTTTCTAAAATTTTGGCGTCTGGTACAGAAATTACGGCTACAATTAATGGTAAGACGGTTTATCCTTATGGTAAAGGTGCTTCTTATAATTATGGTTTTTTAAATTGGTATTCTGTTGATGATGCAAGTTCGATGGTAGTTAGAATGGACGAGGATGGTGTTAGTGTTTATCCTGAATCTTTTACTTCTATTTCTATTAAGACTATGCCAAGTAAAACTGACTACTCCATTGGTGAGAATATAGATTCTTCTGGCATGGTTTTAAATGCTGTTTATCAAAATACTACTGGCGTTATTGAGTCTGGTTATACAATTAGTCCTTCTAGTTTTGATAGTGCTGGTACTAAGACAGTTACTGTAACTTTTGGGAATTCAACTACTACATATTCTGTTAATGTTTCAGGAAATGCTGTTGCTGGTACTTGTTCTAATTTAACTTATACTGGTTCTAGTCAAACTTTGGTTACTTCTGGTACTAATGTTTCTTATGAGAATAATTCTGGAATTGATGCTGGTACATATACTGTTACTGCTACGACTACTTCTGGTTATACATTTAGCGATGGTAGTTCTTCAAAAAAAATAAAATGTACTATTGAAAAGGCTACGCCAAATATTAAATTGAGTTCAAATTCTGGTAGTGCATATGTAGGAGAGAAGCTTAATTTTACTGTTTCTTCACCAGCAACTGGATTATATTCTGTTAAAAGTAATGATAGTTCTGTTGCGACTGTTTCAATTGTTGATAATAATGTTACAATTGAAGCTGTTGGTGTTGGTACTACTAAAATAGTTGTTACCCAGGTTGCTGATAATAATTATTATTCTTCTACAGGGCAATATACTGTTACTGTTAATGAAAATGGCAGCAGTGATACTGCTCAAATTGGAAATTGTACTAATCCTGTATATAATGGTTCTACACAGACAATTATTAATGCTGGAGTTGGTGTGTCTTATGATAGATTTAAAGGAACTAGTGCGGGTAATTATACTATTACTGCTACAACTTTATCTGGTTATATGTTTGCTGATGGTACTACTACTAAAGAAGTTACTTGTTCTATTGAAAAGGCAACGCCAAGCGTTGAATTAAGTTCAAATTCTGGTAGTGTATATGTTGATGGTTCTTTGAATTTTTCAGTAACTTTGAGCGATGATGTTACTTATACGGTTTCTTCTAGTGATACTTCCGTTGCGACTGTTTCAAAAGATGGTAATAATGTAATTATTAAGGGAGTTGGTGTTGGTAGTGCTTCTATTAAAGTTGTAACTACTTCTAATATAAATTATAAATCTGTTAGTAAGACTTATAGTTTAGTTGTAAAGGAAGCAAGCTTGACTGGGATAACTGTTGATAATAAGCCTAATAAATTAGAGTATTATGTTAACGAAAGTTTGGATTTAGCTGGTTTGAAGGTAGTTGCACATTACGATGATGGAAATTCTTTTGAAGTTTCTGATTATGAATGTAGTCCTAAAACTCTTACTACTGTTGGTTCTGAGGTTATAACAATATCATATAATGGAAAGAAGGCAACTTTTGAAGTAAATGTTAAAGCTATAGAGTTAGCGTCTATTAGTATTAAGGATAAGCCAAAATTGATAAATTATTATAAAGGTGAAAAATTTGATTCTTCTGGATTATCTATTTATTTAAACTATAATAATGGTAAAATTGATACAATTACTTCAGGATTTTCTATATCTGTTGTATCTGGCACTGTATTAGATAGCGTGGGTGTTAAAGAAATTACGGTTTCTTATAATAGTTTTAAAACGACATTTGATATAAATGTTTTGGATGCGGTAGTTGACAGCGTTATAATTAAAAGTCTTCCTAATAAAACTAATTATGTTGTTGGTGAAGAATTTGATTCTACTGGTTTGACTTTGACTGTTATTAAAAGTGATCTTACAAAAATGGATGTTTCGGATAACTTGAATCTTTCTATGAAAAAAGGCACTGTCTTTGAGACTGAAGGTACTAAGACCATTAGTGTAGAATATGAAGGTACGGTATTAACTTTTGATGTATATGTTAAGAAAGTTGAAAAAGTTGAAGCAAAGGCAGATTCTTATAAAGCTAAAGTTTATGTTGGGGATAAATTTGATTCTAGCAATATTGTGTTATTGGTTTCTTATTCTGATGGTACTAGTGAAGAAATAACATCTGGTTTTGATATCGATGTTGATGATGACTTTACTTTTGAAAAAACTGGTAAACAATATTTAAAAGTTACGTATGGTGATGTTACTTTTGATTTGGAAGTTCAGGTGTTAGAAAAAGAAAAAGAAGCTGTTATAGTAAATCCAAACACGGGTAGAGTATTAGCTGATGTTTTATTGATTTTTGCTATTATAGGGTTTGGTTGGGCTGTTTATAGTAAAAAAATAAAAATTTAGTAATTAATAAGTAAAAAAGTGTAAAAAAGTATAAAAAAAGTTTGACATGTGTACAATTTTATTGTAATATATGTTTCGAAAGGAAGAAAACTAATATTTTTATTGGAGGTTTTCTTCTTCTTTTTTTTTCGTAGGAGATTACATGGGACAATATTTTACTAATGATAAATTACCTAGTAATGTAGTTAAGACGTCGTGTACAGTACTTGGTAATAAATTTATATTTTTAACCGATAATGGTGTTTTTTCAAAGAATGGTTTGGATTTTGGCAGTAGACTTCTTCTTGAAACAATCCCGCTTGAAGAAGTTGGAGGCAAAATTCTTGATATGGGTTGCGGTTATGGAGTATTTGGTATTGTAATTAGTAAACTTACTTCGGCACATGTTGATATGGTAGATGTTAACTTACGTGCTTTACATTTGGCTACTAGAAACGCTAGAGAAAATGGTGTTTCAAATGTATCTATATTTGAAAGTAATGTTTATCAAAATGTGTCTTCTAAATACTCTTCTATTGTTACCAATCCTCCGATAAGGGCTGGTAAAAAAGTAGTCTATGATATAGTGATGAATGCAAAGAATTACCTAGAAGATGATGGAAAGCTTTTCTTGGTTATTCGTAAGGAGCAGGGTGCAAAATCGCTAATTGTCGACTTAGAAAAAATATATACTGTTGATATATTAAAAAAGAGTAAAGGGTTTTTTATAATTAAATGTAGTTTATGATTGACTTTTCGTTATTTTTATGACGATAATATAAGTTGCTGACTTTTTTAGTAATAAAAAATCTACAAGTTATGCTTTTGTTTATGTTAGGTGGGTGAAATTAGTGTCATACAAAATTGTAAAATCTGGTGACTATCGTGAGAGAAGAAATTTCTCTAAAATTAGAAATACCTATGAACTAAAAGATTTATTAGAGGTTCAAAAGAAATCTTATAAATGGTTTTTAGATACAGGTATAAAAGAAGTATTTGAAGATCTATTTCCAGTAGAAAATTTCTCTGGAACTTTATCGCTTGAATTTGGGGATTATCATTTTGATGAACCTAGATATTCAATAAAAGAAAGTAAAGATCGTGAAAGTACTTATGCTGCTCCATTAAGAGTTGAAGTTCGTTTATTTAACCGTGAGACTGGTGAAGTAAAGGAACAAGAAATTTTCATGGGTGATATGCCTATGATGACTGATTCAGGAACATTTGTAATCAATGGTGCTGAACGTGTTATAGTTTCACAATTAGTTCGTTCTCCAAGTGTATATTATAATCATGAGATTGATAAATCAGGGCGTGAATTAATTACTTCACAAGTTATACCTACACGTGGTACTTGGTTAGAATTTGAGACAGATGCTAGAGATGTATTATATGTACGAATTGACCGTACTAGAAAAGTTACATTAACTACATTACTTAGGGCATTTGGTTTATCTACAGATGAAGATATCTTTAAGATGTTTGGTGAAGATGAGTATTTAAAGAATACTATCGCTAAAGATTCTACTAAGAATACAGATGAAGCTTTAATTGAAATTTATGAAAAGCTAAGACCTGGTGAACCAGTTACTCTTGATTCATCTAAGAATCAAATTATTACAAGATTTTTTGATGAATTTAGATATGATTTAGCTAGAGTAGGTCGTTATAAATTTAATCGTAAATTAAATGTACTTGATCGTTTGCTTGATCAAACTTTAGCTGAAGATATTACTAATAATGGTGAAGTTGTTCTTGAAAAAGGTACACAAATTACTAAAGCTAATATTGATCTTTTAAAAGAGGCTTTAGCTAATGGATTTGGATTAAAAGAAGTTAAGATTAATGAAGAATTAGATCAATATAATAAAGTTCAAATAGTTAAGATTGTTAATCCTAGTGATAAGAAAAAGAAAATAGATGTTATTGGTAATGATCAAAGTATTGATGTTAAACGTTTAACTATATCTGATGTATATGCTTCTGTTTCATATTACTTAAACTTATTACAAGGTGTTGGTAATTTTGATGAAATCGATCATTTAGGAAATAGACGTATTCGTCAAGTTGGAGAACTTTTACAAAATCAATTTAGAATTGGTGTTTCTAGAATGGAAAGAGTTGTTCGTGAAAGAATGACTACTCAAGAAATGGAAGAAGTAACTCCTAAAACATTAATTAATATTCGACCAGTAACTGCTGCTATGAAAGAATTTTTTGGTAGTTCACAATTATCTCAATTTATGGATCAAACTAATCCAATTGCTGAACTTACTAATAAACGTCGTCTTTCTGCATTAGGACCTGGTGGACTTTCTCGTGACCGTGCTGGTGTTGAAGTGCGTGACGTTAATAGTTCACACTATGGTCGTATTTGTCCAATTGAATCTCCAGAAGGACCAAATATTGGATTGATTACTTCTTTAGCAAGTTATGCAAAAATAGATGAATATGGATTTATTATGACTCCATATCGTAAGGTTGTTAATTGTCAAATTACTGATGATGTTCATTATTTAACAGCTGATGAAGAATTAGATTATATAATTTCTCAATCTACTGTTGATACTGATGAATCTAATACAATTACTAGTGAACTTGTTAATGCTCGTTTCCGTGGTGAAAATATTTTAGCTAAACCAGAACAAGTTGATTATATAGATGTTAGTCCACAACAAGTTGTTTCTGTTACTACAAGTTGCATTCCATTCTTAGAGCATGATGATGCTACGCGTGCTTCAATGGGAGCTAACATGCAACGTCAAGCTATGCCATTAATCAAAACTGAAGCTCCATACGTTGGAACTGGTGTTGAGTTTATTGCAGCAAAAGATTCTGGTGTTGAAGTAATTGCTAAAAACGACGGTATTGTTGAATATGTTGATGCTAAGAAAGTTGTAGTTAAAACAAAAGAAGGAAAAGATACATATAAGTTAGCTAATTTTGAATTAGCAAACTCTAGTATTTGTTCTCATCAAAGACCTATTGTTCATGTTGGTGACAAAGTAAAAGCTGATAAGACTATTCTTGCAGATGGTAATTCTACTGATAAAGGTGAATTAGCATTAGGTAAAAATATGACTGTTGCTTTCATGACATTTAACGGTTATAACTATGAAGATGCTGTTATCTTAAATGAAAACTTAGTAAAAGATGATAAATATACTTCATTACATCTTGAAGATTATGAAATGCAATGTCGTGAAACTAAATTAGGACCTGAAGAAATTACAAGAGATATTCCTAATGTTTCAGAAGAAGCACGTCGTAACTTAGATGAAAATGGTATTATTACTATTGGTACTGAGGTAAAAGAAGGAGATATCTTAGTAGGTAAAGTTACTCCTAAGGGTATGGCTGAACTTACTTCAGAAGAAAAACTTTTACATGCTATCTTTGGTGAAAAAACTCGTGAAGTTCGTGATACTTCTTTACGTGTTCCACACGGTGGAGATGGTATTGTTCACGATATAAAGATTTATTCTCGTAAAGATAATGATGAATTACCTGCTGGTGTTAGTAAAGTAATTCGTGTTTATATAATTCAAAAACGTAAGATTCAAGTTGGAGATAAGATGTCTGGACGTCATGGTAATAAGGGTGTTATTTCACTTATTCTTCCACAAGAAGATATGCCATATTTACCAGATGGTACTCCAGTTGATATTATGTTAAATCCACAAGGTGTTCCTTCTCGTATGAACTTTGGACAGATTCTTGAAATTCATATGGGTATGGCTTGCAAGAAACTTGGTGTTCATATAGCAACTCCAGTATTTGATGGAGCTCATATTGATGATATTAAAGCTATGATGAAGGAAGCTGGAATGGACGAAGATGGTAAGACTGTTTTATATGATGGTCGTACTGGTGAGCCATTTGATCATAGAATTGCTGTTGGTGTAATGTATATGATTAAATTACATCATATGGTTGATGATAAATTACATGCTCGTTCTACTGGACCTTACTCATTGGTTACTCAACAACCTTTAGGTGGTAAAGCTCAATTTGGTGGTCAAAGATTTGGTGAAATGGAAGTTTGGGCACTATATGCATATGGTGCAGCACATACATTACAAGAAATTTTAACTGTTAAGTCAGATGATGTTATTGGTCGTGTTAAAGTTTATGAATCAATTATTAAGGGTCAAGAAATTAATCAAGCTGGTGTTCCAGAATCGTTTAGAGTGTTGATGAAAGAATTCCAAGCACTTGGCCTTGATATATCAATAATTAATGATGATGGTGAAACATTACAACTTAAAGAAATAGAAGAAGCAGAAGATAGAGATGATAATAATTCATCAATAGAAGAATTTGAAAATTCTCCAGTTGCAGAGGTTGTAGCTGAACCTGATGGTGTAGAAGAGCCATATGAAGATGAAGATGATGAGTTTGAAGATGAAGATGGAGATTTTGAAGAAGATTATGAAGACTTCATGAATAATGAATTTAATGAAGAAGAAAATTTTGAGGAAGGAGCTGATCTTTAATGATAGAAGTTAATAAGTTTGATGCATTAAAAATTGGTATCGCTTCTCCTGAAAAAATTCGTGAATGGTCTTATGGAGAAGTAAAAAAACCAGAGACTATTAACTATCGTACTCTTAGACCTGAAAGAGATGGTTTGTTCTGTGAAAAAATCTTTGGACCTACTAAGGATTTTGAATGTGCATGTGGAAAATATAAAAGAGTTCGTTATAAAAATATAGTATGTGACCGTTGCGGTGTTGAAGTTACTCGTTCTAAAGTTCGTCGTGAACGTATGGGACATATTGAACTTGCTACACCTGTATCACATATCTGGTTCTTTAAAGGTGTTCCTTCTCGTATGGGTCTTGTACTTGATATGAGCCCTAGAGATTTAGAAGAAGTTTTATACTTTGTTAGTTATGTTGTTATTGATAAAGGTAATGCACCATTGGAAAATAAACAAACATTATCTGAAAAAGAATATAGAGCTTATTATGAAAAGTATGGTACTGGCTTTAGAGTTGGTATGGGTGCTGAAGCTATTAAAGAGCTTTTAAAGAATGTTGATTTAAAGAAAGAAATAGATGAAATTACTAAGGAATTAGAAAATGCACAAGGTCAAAAGAGAACAAGATTACTTAAAAGACTTGATGTATTAGATGCATTCTATTCTTCTGGTAATAAACCTGAATGGATGATTATGGATTGTATTCCAGTTATTCCACCAGAGTTAAGACCTATGATTCAATTAGATGGTGGTAGATTTGCTACTTCTGATTTAAATGATTTATATAGACGTGTTATTAACCGTAATAATCGTTTAAAGAAACTTATTGATTTAGGAGCTCCTACTATCATTATTCAAAATGAAAAACGTATGTTACAAGAAGCTGTTGACTCATTACTTGATAATGGACGTCGTGGTAGAAGTGTAACAGGTGCTGGAAATAGACCTTTAAAATCTTTATCTAGTATGTTAAAAGGTAAACAAGGTCGTTTCCGTCAAAACTTATTAGGTAAACGTGTTGATTATTCTGGACGTTCAGTTATCGTTGTTGGACCAAGTTTAAAGATGTATCAATGTGGTATACCTAAAGAAATGGCTTTAGAGTTATTTAAACCTCATGTTATTCATGGTTTAGTTGAAAAAGATATAGCTCATAATATTAAAGCTGCTAAAAGATTAATAGATAATCAAGATCCTGTTGTTTGGGATATTGTTGAAGAAGTTATTAAAGAACATCCAGTAATGTTAAACCGTGCTCCTACATTACATAGATTAGGTATTCAAGCATTTGAACCTATCTTAGTTGGTGGAAAAGCTATTCGTTTACATCCATTAGTATGTCCTGCTTTCAATGCAGACTTCGATGGTGACCAGATGGCTGTTCACGTACCTTTATCAGAGGAAGCGCAAGCAGAAGCTAGATTATTAATGCTAGGTTCAAATAACATTCTTCATCCAAAATCAGGTGATCCGATTGTTACACCTTCACAAGACATGGTTTTAGGTAATTATTATATAACTATGGAAAAAGCTGGTGAAGAAGGAGAAGGTAGAGTATTTAAAAATACTAATGAAGCTTTAATGGCTTATGAACGTAGAGAATTAACACTTCATGCTCGTGTTGCGATACCTGTTGACTCATTTAAACATAAACTATTTACGGAAAGCCAAAAAGGTAAATATTTAGTTACTACAGTTGGAAAGATTAAATTTAATGAAATTTTACCAGATTCATTTGCATTTATTAATGAACCAAGTGATGATAATATTCAAAATATTACGCCTAATAAATATTTCTTAGAAAAGGGTACAAATATTCCAGAGGCAATTAAAGAAATGCCATTAGTTAAACCTTTTGCTAAAGGAACATTAGAAAAAATAATTGCACAAGTATTTAAAAGATATAAAACAACTGAAACTTCTACAATGCTTGATAATCTTAAGGACTTAGGATTTAAGTATTCTACTATTTCGGGTATTACTGTTAGTATGGCAGATGTTGAAACTAGTAAGAAAAAACCAGAAATAGTTGCTGAAGCTCAAAAGACTGTTGATAAGATTAATAAACAGTATAAGAGAGGTTTAATAACAGATGAAGAAAGATACAATAATGTTATTAGTACTTGGAATAATGCTACTGACCAAGTAAAAGCTGAACTTGAAGAGGTTTCTCATACAGATATTGATAATCCAATATTTATAATGATGAACTCTAAAGCTCGTGGTAATATTTCAAACTTTACTCAGGTTGCTGGTATGCGTGGTATTATGGCTAAGCCAGATGGTACATCTGTTGAAATTCCAATTCTTTCAAACTTTATTGAAGGTTTGTCAGTTGCTGAATTCTTCTTATCTACTCATGGTACTCGTAAAGGTTTAGCAGATACAGCTTTAAAAACTGCTGACTCTGGATATTTGACGCGTCGTTTAGTTGATGTTAGTCAAGACATGATAGTTCGTGAAGAAGATTGTGGAACAGACCAAGGTGTTGTCGTTCATGCATTTATTAATGAAAAAACTGGCTCAGTAATTGAAGGATTACGTGATCGTATTGTTGGTAGATTTGCTAATAAGAAAATTATTAATCCAGAAACAAAAGAAGTTATTGTTGATAAATTACAAATGATTACTGAATCATTAGCAGATAAAATTATTGCTGCAGGTATAACTGAAGTAGAAATACGTACAATTTTAACTTGTGGTACTGTTAATGGAGTATGTCAAAAATGTTATGGTCGTAACTTAGCTACTGGTAACTTAGTTGAAATCGGTGAAGCTGTTGGTGTTATGGCTGCTCAATCAATTGGTGAACCTGGTACACAGCTTACAATGCGTACATTCCATTCAGGTGGAGTTGCTCATGGTGGTGATGCTGATATTACTCAAGGTCTTCCTCGTGTTCAAGAATTATTTGAAGCTCGTAATCCAAAAGCTAAAGCAACTATTGCTGAAATTGATGGTACAGTTTCTAAGATTAAAGAAGATCATGGTAAATATAAGATTAGTATTACAAATAAATTAGAGACAAAAGAACATGTTACTAATTATGGTGCTAAATTATGTGTTGAAAAAGGTACTGAAGTACATTGTGGAGATAGACTTACAGAAGGTGCTGTTAATCCAAAAGAGTTACTTGCTGTAACAGATCCAATTACAACACAAGAATATATCTTAAAAGAAGTTCAAAATACTTATCGGTCTCAAGGTGTTGATATTTCTGATAAACATATCGAAATCATTGCAAGACGTATGATTTCTAAGATTAGAATTGTTGAATCTGGAGATACTAAGTTCTTACCTGGTAGTTTAGTTAACTTCCGTGAATTTACAGATGGTAATAAAGAGGCTGTTATTAAAGGTAAAAAACCAGCTAGAGGTATTCCAATACTTCTTGGTATTACAAAGGCAGCTTTGGAAACGGATTCATTCTTATCAGCAGCTTCATTCCAAGAGACTACACGTATCTTAACTGATGCTGCTATAAGAGGAAAAATTGATCCATTATCAGGATTAAAAGAAAATGTTATCATTGGTAAATTAATACCAGCTGGTACTGGTAGTAAAGCATATAGAGATGTTGACTATGAATTAAAAACTGAATTCATGGATGATGAACCTCTTGAAAAATTAGAAGATCAATTTATGGAATAATGTTTTCTGGCAGAACACGAAATGTGTTCTGTTTTTTCTTGAAAAGTTTTCTAATTATGTTTATAATTATGTTAAAGTAGTAAGGAGTTGTTAGTGATGTATAATTTTTTATTTAGTTTTACGCCAGAAGCCATTGTTGTTTGGATTATATTTTTAGTATTTTTATTGTATTATTTATTAGGACGATATTATTTCTTTGAAAAAATAGGCGAGATAGCATGGAAAGGATTAGTTCCTATTTATTCTGAGTATTTGTATTTTAAGAGAGCAAAAGTTAATCCTTGGAGTGCAGTATTTTTATTAACATTAGGTCTTTTATTTTATTTATTATCTTTTTCTTGCTTAGGTTTTGATACTTTGCATGGTATTTGTACTTTTTTTACTATTGTTAGTTTGATTTTTTATGTATTATTATCATGGAAAGTTAACTATTATATTAGTAAAAAATTTAAAAAAAGTTATATGACAGCTTTATCTCTTACATTTATGCCTTTTATTGCTTTTCCATACATTGGTTTAAATAAGTTGTATAAATGGAGTAGATTTACTAAAGTTAATAATAACTTTTTAGAAGAGGATTTTTATGGTAGAAGAGTTTCTGTTAATGAAATGTGTTTAATTAATGTATTTATGATATTATGTTTTGTAGCACTTACTTATATATTTATTTATATATTTGTGATAGATTTACCTAAAGAGTTTCTTTTGGAAATTATTTGGAGTCCTAAGTTTATTATATTTATAGCTGTTTCATTTTCTATTGTGGCAATCTTTGGAACTCTACTTGATTATTATGGTAATTTATTAATTAATAGAAAGCGTAGGAAATAGATTGTTAGTAAAAACTGAATTATTCAGTTTTTATTATTTTATAATTCAGGTTACTATATTTATTGTGGAATACAATTATTCTTACTTTTTTCAAAGTTTTGTATGAATAATACGTAAAAATGTCTCTATTTTTTTCAGTCAATAATAAGTGAAAATGTCTCTAT
>CAVKYO010000003.1:0-4008 GCA_963660495.1 Acidaminococcus fermentans | reverse complement strand
ATAGAGACATTTTCACTTATTATTGTTATTTATAAATAGAGACATTTTCACTTATTTTTCACAAAAATGTATTCCTAAAAAGAAATACTAATCATCTCTACCGCCAACAGCTATTAATAACCTTAATATTTCTAAAATAGTAGCGGTTACTGAAGCTACATAAGTTAAGGCTGCTGCTGTTAACATTTTTCTACTTGTAGATATTTCTATTTTTTCTAAAATATTATGTTTTTCTAGTTGTTTTAAAGCTCTACTTGAAGCATCGAATTCGACAGGTAGTGTTATTAATTGAAATACTAAAATAATAATTTCAGCTATGATACCTAGCCAAATAATTTTTAATGATGAGGCAATTACTCCTATTAAAATAGCGAAATAACCAGCGTATGACGCAAAATTTACTATTGGTACTATAGAATTTCTTAGCTTCAAAAAGAAATATCCTTCTTTATCTTGAATAGCATGTCCACATTCATGAGCTGCTACACTAGCTGAAGCAATAGAAGTATTTCTATAAATATCGCTTGATAAGCGAACAGTTTTAATTCTTGGATCATAATGATCTGCTAAAACACCATTTACTTCTTCAACTTTTACATTTGATAATCCATTTTTATCAAGAATTTTACGAGCTATTTCACCACCGGTAAGACCTGCTCTATTTTTAATTCTTTTTGTTTTGTTATAGCTACTATTTATATATATTTGAGCTAATGATGTTACTAATAAGGCTAATATTAATAAAATGCCTTGCATATATTCACTCTCCTTTTAATTGATTAGCTACATTAATCAATTATTGATATGATACCATATTTTGTTATTTTTTTAAAGAGCTACAGGTTGTTTTTCACTAAATGTTCGGCTACTTTTAAACCATCCATAGCTGATGTTGTTATGCCTCCGGCGTATCCAGCTCCTTCTCCCGCTGGATAAAGTCCTTTGATATTACTCATACCAAACTCATCTCTTACAATTCTAACAGGCGAAGAAGTTCTACTTTCAATTCCTAAAAGTATAGCGTCTTTTCTATCATACCCTTTTATTTTAGTAGCGAAGGTAGGAATGGCTTCTTTAATTGAGTTTGATATGTAATCTGGTAGAATATCATTTAAATTACTTAGAGCATAGTCACCTTTAGTTATTACTTCAACGTTGCCTAGAGATGTTGATTTTTGGTTATCAATAAAGTCACCTAGTAATTGCACCGGTATTTTACCAGAGGCTATTTCATAGGCTTTTTTTTCTAAGTTTCTTTGAAATTCAATACCAGCTAATGTATCAGTTCCAAAGTCATCTTTTGTTATAGTTACAACAAGTGCACTATTAGCATTTTTACTATCACGAGCATGATTACTCATACCATTAATGGCTAGATGTTTTTCTTCACTAGAGGCATTAACTACATAGCCACCTGGACACATACAAAATGAGTAAACTCCTCTACCTTCTTTTGTTTGATATGTTAATTTATAACTTGCTGAAGGAAGCTTATCATGATATTTCCCATATTGATTTATATTGATCATTTCTTGGGGATGTTCTATTCTAAGTCCTACAGCAAAAGCTTTTGAAGTCATAGAAACATTATTTTTATGAAGCATGTAAAAGGTATCTCTAGCACTATGGCCTATAGCTAGAATTAGATTTTTACAAGGAACTATTTCATTACCATTTAATTCAATTTTTTCTAATTCATTATCTTTTATAATTAAGTTTGTTAGTTTGGTGTTATAACGAAAAGTAGCTCCTAAACTAATCATTTTATTACGCATATTTATAATTACAGTACGTAATAAATCTGTTCCTATATGGGGATTATTTATATACAATATTTCTTCTGGAGCACCAAATGATACAAATATTTCAAAGACTTTTTTACATCTAAATTCTTTATCTTTAACTAATGTGTTAAGCTTTCCATCAGAAAAAGTTCCTGCTCCACCTTCACCAAATTGGATGTTAGAGTTGACATTTAATTTACCCGTTTTAAAAAAGTTTTCTACGCTTTCTACTCGTTTTTCAATACTTTCTCCTTGTTCAATAATTATTGGATTATAGCCAGAGGTTGCGAGAATGTAGCCGGCAAATAAGCCAGCTGGACCTGACCCTACTATTACTGGTCTTTCGATATTAGCGTGCTCTTTTGGGAAAGTATACTCTTCGCTTGGTGTTAAAAAGATGTCTTTTGACTGATGCTTTTTTAGAATATGTTCTTCATTTTTCAATGATACATCTAACTCATATACATAAAATAAATTATCTTTTTTTCTAGCATCGAGGCTTTTCTTATTAATTTTTATATCTAAAATATCTTTATGATTAACATGTAATATTTTAGAAACTTTGTCTTTTAAAATTGAAGTATTATCGTTTTCAATATTTACTTTTATGTTACGTACTCTTATCATTATTTATTACTAATGCTCCTTCCTGCTAATATTCCAGATATCCAGGCAAAGCCTAGGTTGTAACCGCCACAGACACCATCAACATCTAGTATTTCTCCTGTAAAGTATAAATTTTTAACTAATAAAGACTCCATTGTTTTAGTATCTATTTCAGTAAGAGGTATACCTCCTGTTGTAGTTTGAGCTTCATTAAAGGAATTGGTAGAAGTTATCTCAATAGGGAAATTGGTAAGATTTTGAATAAGAGCAGATTTTTGTTTGTCTGTTAAGTCTTTGTAATAACTATTTTCTTTGATGTTACTTTTTTCTAATATTACTCTTACTAGTTTATGATTTATAATTTTTTCTAATGATTCGTAAATGGTACTTTTAACTATATATTTTTCTCTTTCTTCTAGCCAGGTATTTGGATTAGTATCTATAAAAGGAAGGAAGTTAATTACTAACTCTTCTTTTTTGTTTTCATTTAGTCCTCTGCTAACTTCACTAGAAAGATTATAAATACATATGCCGGATACTCCATAGTCAGTTAATTGTATTTCTCCTTCTGTTTTTTTCTTTATTTGGTCATTTTCTTTTAAATATACAATAACATCAGTTCTGACTCCTGCCCAGGCTTTTAGGAATTTACCTTCGCTTCTTAGTTGAACTAAAGCTGGTAATGGTTTTATAATGGTATGATTAAAAGACTTGGCTAGAAGGTAGCCGGACCCGTCACTTCCTGTTTTTGAAGCTGCCTTTCCACCTGTTGATACTACTAATTTATCGCATGTGAACGTTTCATTGTTTGTTTTTATAATGAATTTATCTTTTTCTTTAGTAATATTTTCTACATAAGTGTTATTTTTAATTTCTATGTTTTTGTTTTTAATTTCAGTTAATAAAGCATTTCTAATACTGGATGCTTGATTTGATGATGGATAATAGTAGCCGGATTTTATTTTGGGAATAATTCCTAGTTTAGTAAATGTTTTTAATACTTCGTTACAATTCTCATTTGTTATTATTTCTTTTAATAATTCTTTATTTGTACTGTTATAATTTGATAAATCTTGGTCATCATTCCAATAGTTACAGCGACCATTTCCTGTTGCGAGAATCTTTTTAGCTGAATCATTGTTTCTTTCTAAAATAATAACTTCGTTATCAATGGTTTTAGCCTTGATAGCAGTCATTAAACCTGACGCTCCTGCACCAATAATAACAATTGTTTTTTTCTTCATATTTATCACCAAGGTAATTATATCATACATATAGTAAAATGCAATTTTGATATAATTTATATGAAATCCGTGGGATTTATTTTTCTATTTATAATAATATATTTGGAAGTATTAGTTGAATAAGTGTCTACCTAATTTCTTTTTTAGAAAGGAGGTCTGATAGAATGAAAACAAAAACCTTTATCTTGAAGTTTTTAAACACTCTCTCTATCATTTTATTTCTTTTAATCATTTTGATTATTGTTATAAAAAAATGACACTTAATTCTTAGGAATTAAATGTCTTAACCAAACATAAAAGGTAGACATTCAATTTTCAGATCAACTGAATGCTTCCTTTTTTATCAAGTTTCCTTGATGAATTAAATATAGCAT
>CAVKYO010000002.1:0-5434 GCA_963660495.1 Acidaminococcus fermentans | reverse complement strand
TAGAATTAACAAAATTCTAATGGTTTTATGCAATTTTAAGTGGCAAACTCCGGTTATAGCACATTATTCTAATTTGAGATATTTTTTGTAAGAAAAAAAGAAGAAATTAATCTTCTATTGGTTTGATAACTACGTAACGATTAGGTTCTTCCCCTTCACTTTCTGTATATACTTTCTTATTGTTTGTTAAAGTGTTATGAATTATTCTTCTTTCATATGAGTTCATTGAATCAAGTTTGGCCTCTATTTTTGTATTGGCTACTTCTCTAGCAACTTTTTTAGCTAGATATTCAAGTGATTTTTCTCTTTTTTCTTTGTATGAGTTTATATCAATAATAAATTTAAAGTTTTTGCCTAGTTCATTAAGTATATGTTGACTAGTTACAATTGTTAGTGCTTTTAGATTTTTACCATTTCTTCCAATTAGTAAAGCATCATTATCTGAATATATTGTGTATGTTGGTATTTCTTCTTTATTTTTTATTTCTATGTTTACTATAAATCCTAGATTCTTTAGAAGTTTTTGAATATATTCTTTGATGTATTTTATTACTTCTCGTCTTTCTACTACTTCTATTTCTATTTTTTTACTTTTAAATAAACCGCCTTTTATTTCTTCTAGTTCTTTTATTATTAGGTTATCTTGTGTTTCTTGTAAATCTATTGTTGCATTTGAAATTGCTTCTTCTTTTGTTTTTCCTATATATCTATGCTTTTCCATTTACTTCTTTACTCCTTTTAACAATAATATTTTGAACTATGGTAAATATATTTGATGTTACCCAGTATATTCCTAATCCTGATGGCATGAAGATACCTGTTAATACTAACATTACAGTCATCATTGTAGGCATCATTTTCATTGTAGGATCAGTCATATTTGCTGTTGAATTCATTTTTAATGAGTAATATGTACTTCCACCTATTAATAATATTATAATTGCATATGCTAGCCAGTTGCTAGTAAATATTCCTACTGAAGGTGTTGTTCCTAATTGTAATGTTAAGAATTTATCTTCAAAAATGGCTGGTGTTCTTTGTACAGCTTCGAAGAAAGCTATAAATAATGGTAATTGTAAAAATGAGAATAGACATCCTGATAATGGATTTATATTATGTTTTTTGTAAATCATCATCATTTCTTGTTGCTGTTTCATCATTGATTCTTGATCTGTTTTGTTTTTATACTTATTCTTTAGTCTATCAAGTTCTGGCTGGGCTTTTTTTATTAACTCTGACTGTAATGCTGTCTTTTTAGTAACTGGATATGCTAGTAATCTTATTATTAATGTTAATATTATTAATGATACTGCATAATTACCAACGTTCTTTCCAAAGAATATTAGTACGAATGCTAAAGGTTTTACAAATAAACTTGTCCATAATCCTTCATATTTACCAGATGTTATTTTAAAGTTTTCACATTTTGGTAATTTATCAACTTTTACTCCATTTTCTTTGTAAATCTTTATTGTTTCTTTATTTGTTGGCTGACAAATTATGTTTTTAGTCAAGTTTTGACCAGTGACTTCATTTTTAACTGGTTTATTATCTTTATCTGTTAATGTTGTCGTACAGCCTGTTGTTATTAATAATAGTACTAATACTATAATTAACTTTAATTTATTTTTTTGTTTTAGCTTCATTATATGTGTCCTTTCCAATACTGTTTATTAGTGAAATGTAATCTTCTTCTAGTTCTTTATATAGTTTGTCTTTTGCACTTCCTCTTAATATTATAATATAATCTTTATGATTTATATAGTTTTTTTTGTAATTATCGACAATTGCTCTTATTTTTCGCTTATATTTGTTACGATAAACTGCATTTCCTAACTTTTTACCTACTGATATTCCATATCTGTTATATGGTAAAGAATTTTCCTTATAATATATAATAAAACTTTTATTTTTTATTCTTTTGCCAGTTTTTATAATATTTTCAAAATCTCTAGCATTTTTTACGATATATTTTTTTTTCATCTATTTCACCTACTTTATTTTTTATAGTAAAAAACCACTGACGTTTAGGCAGCGGCTTATTTGCAAAGTAGTTTACGCCCTTTGCGACGACGACGATTTAAAATATTTGTTTTTTTACGTGCAAAGAAACCTAATTTTTTAGCTTTTTTGCGATTGTTTGGTTGATATGTTCTTTTCATTTGCTCCACCTCCAGACATAAATCTACATTATTATAATAATATAAGTATAGTTTTGTCAATTAAAATTGTATTTTTTACTTTTTTTAATTTTTTAAACAATATCCACATGTATGTGGAAATATTTTTATAACTTGTGAATTTAAAATTTGTGGAAAATGTGGATAAGTCCATTTTTGCCTTATATATTAATGGTTTTATTTGTGCAAAAAATTGTGGAAATATTGTTGAAAAAAAATTTTACAATAAAATTGTTTATTTTTTTCACAATTTAATGTACACTAATCGTAGTTTATTTATCTTGTGGGGAGATGGTAGAATGAATGTCGATATTTTATGGACCAAGTTCTTAGGTCAAATAAAAGATGAACTAACTTCTTTATCTTTTACCACTTGGTTTGCTGATACACAGTTACATAAATTAGAAAATGGTAAAGCCTATATAATTGTTCCAATGCCTATACATAAAAAACACTTAATAGATAATTATGCTGATTTAATTACGAAAACTTTAAATGATATCACTGGAACTAACTTTGAATTAGTACTGATTTTAAAAGAAGAAATAGAGGAAGTAATACCAAAAACAGTTGAAGTAGAGGAAGTAGTAGAGGAGATATCTAATAATAAAGTTCATTCTAATCTTAATACTAAGTATACTTTTGAAAATTTTATAGTAGGGAATAGTAACAAATTTGCACATGCTGCTGCATTGTCAGTCGCGGAAAATCCTGGTAAAATGTACAATCCATTGTTTATATATGGAAATAGTGGACTAGGAAAAACTCATCTGATGCATGCTATTGGTAACTTCATTTTAGAAAATAGTAATAAGAAGGTCCTATATGTTACTTCTGATCAATTTACTCAGGACTTTATTAAATTGAATAAGAAGGATGATTCAGGAACTAACTTTAATTATGTGGACTTTTTTAAGAATAAATATAGGAACATTGATGTTCTTATAATTGATGATATTCAATTTTTAGGTGGAGCTACTAAGACACAACAAGAATTTTTTCATACATTTAATTCATTATATAATGATAGTAAACAAATAATAATTTCTTCAGATCGTTCTCCCGACGATTTAAAATTATTAGAAGATAGATTGAGAACTAGGTTTTGTTGGGGATTAACAGTTAATATTTTTCCACCTGACTTTTCTTTACGAATGCAAATTTTAAAGAAAAAGATAATTGCTGGCAACTTTGAAAAAGAAATTTCTGAAGAAGTTATTGAATATATAGCTTCAAATATTGGCACTGATGTAAGACAATTAGAAGGTTCTATAACAAGAATTATTGCTTATTCTACAATTATGGGTGGCGTTAATATTACTCTTGATTTAGCAATTGAAGCCCTCAAAGACTTTATAAATAAAGGAATGAGTGAAAAAAATGATATTCAGAGAATTCAAAAAATAGTATCTGAGTATTTTCAAATATCCGTTGAAGATATCAGAAGTAAAAAACGAAGTTCAAATATATCTTTTCCTAGGCAAATTGCTATGTACCTCTGTAGGAATATGACAAATGAGTCTTTTCCTAAGATAGGAACAGAATTTGGGGGAAAAGATCATTCTACTGTTATGCATTCCGTGGAAAAAATAGAAAATGAAATAAAAATCAATAAAGACTTGGCTAATATAATAGAAAAGTTAAAAAAGGATATAGGAATTGTGTAAAACTTCTATTAAATTTAATTTTATCCACAAATAAATGTTAATAAAAAACACGATAAATATTAGTAAAATCAGAGTTTTCAACTTTTTCCACATTAATAATATAAATAATATAAAAGAAAGAAGGAATATATATATGAAATTTACAATAAAAAAAGATTTATTATTAGATGCTTTGAATAAAGTTTCAAAAGCTATTTCTACAAAAAATTTAATACCTGTTTTGGCAGGAGTTAAATTTGAATTAAAAAAGAAAAAACTAACTTTAACTGCTAGCGATAATGATATTACTATTCAAACTATTATAGATTGTACTAATGAAAGTGATTTTAAGATAGAAAATGAGGGTAGTATTATTATTCAGGGTAAGTATATTCTTGATATTGTGAGAAAATTACCGGATAAATATATTAATATTGAAGTTGTTGATGAATTAAAAATATTAATTTACACTGAAAATAGTGAATTTAATTTAAATGGTATTAGTGAAACTGAATATCCTAATATTGGTTTAGAAGAAAGTAAAAAGAAAATTAGTATTAATGCTGGTATATTTAAAAACATTGTTAATCAAACAGCTTTTGCTTCTTCTAGTGAAGAGGGTAAATTAGTATTAACTGGTATTAATTTTAATATAGTAGGTGATATATTAGAATGTAATTCCACAGATTCTTATCGTTTAGCAAGAAAAATAGTTAAATTAGATAAAGCAAGTGAGGAAAACTATAATATTGTTATTCCTAGTAAAAATATTGTTGAATTTAGTAAAATATTAGGTGATGATGATGATATTATTGAAATACATATATTCAATAACAAAATTTTATTTAAAAATAATAATTTGAAATTTGAATCTCGATTAATTTCTGGTACTTATCCTAATACATCCAATTTGTTACCTGATGATTCATTATTAGTTATCACTACTAAACTTAATGATTTTTATGATGTGATTGATCGCGTTAGTATATTAACAAGTGATAAAGAAAAAAATATAGTTACTTTAGAGACTACTGATGAGTATTTGATTTTGAGAAGTAGTTCTGCAGAAATTGGTAGAGTTGAGGAGAAAATGTCGATAACTAAGAATAATGATGAAAATATTAAAATTTCATTTAGTGCAAAATATATGATGGAAGCTTTAAAAAGTTTTTCTACTGAAACTGTTGATATTCATTTTGTTGGTGAAATTAAGCCAATATTAATTAAATCTTCAGAAGATACAAGTCTTACTCAATTAGTTTTACCAATTCGTACATATTAGTTTAGGATATTTAATTTTTTTGATAATAATATAAATAGAAGATAATTTTCTTCTATTTTTTGTTTGTTCTACATTTTTCGACAAAATTTGACAAAAAAATTTGTTATATTTTGTATGAAAACGCAAAAAGTACGTTTTCTATAGGGGGAAATAATATGAAATATGAATTTAGTAAGGGAACATTAGCTATTGTTCCAAATGAAGAAGAAAGTAGTTTAGTTTATGAAGATGATGTTAGATACATCGTTAATGAAACGCCATTTAAAATAATGGAAGAGTCTTGCAAATATTTTGGTAGTACTTATTCAGGCCGAAAAGATAGTGCT
>CAVKYO010000001.1:0-11135 GCA_963660495.1 Acidaminococcus fermentans | reverse complement strand
ATTCTATCAAAAAAGATAGAATTTTAAAATTCTATCTCTTAAGTTAATAACATTGCCCTTTTATGGTCTTTTTTTTCTCTTTCATTTACTTTTGGTCTTAATTGAGATATTATTTTGTTATGTTGGAATAGTGTCTATTATAGGTAAAATATAATATGCATTATTTATAAGTTGAAATATGATTTTATTTAGGAGGTGGATATGAAAAGTGTTTTTTTGAATAAAAAGATTGTGTCTGGTACTTTTTTGATAACACTATGTATTATTTTTAGTAAGATATTAGATATTTTATATGTTATTCCATTACATTCAATTCTTAATAATGAGTCTTCTGCTTTATATGGATATATTTATACTATATATTTATTATTTGTATCTCTAGCAACTTTTAGTATACCGTTAGTAATAAGTAATATAGTTTTTGAGTATCAGAAACAAGGATTTTATAATGCTAAAAGAAGAGTTTTATTATTAGGGAGAAAATTAGCTTTCTTTTTAGGAATAATTATATCTTTGTTACTAGTTATTTTTGCTCCTATTATTTCATCTTCTATTTTAGGAAATGTTAATTGTAATATAAGTGTTTATGATATTACTTTTGTTATTAGAATTTTAGCTATTTGTTCATTGATTTCGCCAGTATTAAGTATTTATCAAGGATATTTTGAGGGACATAGACTTTCTAATTATTCATCATTATCTAAAGCTATAGAAAAAATAGTAATGATATTTTGTATTTTACTTTTTAGTTATTTATGTTTTAATACTTTTAAGATGACTTTAAGTAATAGTCTTGCCTTGGTAATTTTTGGAATTTTTCTTGGTACTTTGATTTCTTTAGGATACTTAGTTTTTAAGAAGTATAAAAGTAGACAAATATTTGAAGAAAAGGTGCGTAGTGTTAATGAGCCTTTGATTAGTAATAAGAGTATTGTTAAGAAGATATTAGTTTATTCTATACCATTTATACTTATTGATATATCAAAAGGTTTATATAATTATGTGGATATTAATACTGTACTTCCTGGACTGGTTAATTATGCTAATTTTAGTGTTACTGATGCATTGGAAATTTCAGGAATTTTATCCATTTGGTCATTTAAATTTAATATTTTGATATTTTCTATTTCTACTGGAGTCATTGTTAGTTTAGTACCAAGTTTGAGACAAAGTATTGATAAGAAAGATAAGAATTGTAGTAAAAAAATTAATCAGGCTTTTGAAATGTTATTATTTTTAATTGTTCCAGTTACTTGTATTATTAGTTTCTTGGCTAAGCCTATTTGGCTATTGTTTTATGGATCTAGTAATTATGGACCTAGTATATTAACTTATTATGTATTTGTTGGTTTATTTTCAGGGTTGTTATTTATTACTATTTCGATTATTCAAATATATAAGGATTATAAGACTATAATTATTAGTATATTGTCTGGTTTAGTGTTAAAAATATTGTTAAATAATAATTTGATAGTAGCTTTTTATAAAATGGGAGTTCCTGCATATTATGGTATTATTACAGCTAGTATACTTGGATATTTATTATCTTTTGTTATAGCGATAATTATGCTTAGTAAAAAGTTTGAAATTAATTATGAGGACTTGGCAAAACATTTTATTGATATTTTGCTTGGTTCTATGTTAATGACTTTTATCTTGTTTATACTAAAAATGATAATTCCTATATATTCAGATGTTAGAATTATGAATTTATTTATAATAGTTTTGTATTGTTTAATAGGCTTTGTAGTTTACTTGGCTTTTATGAGAAAAAATGGTTCTACTAAGTATATTTTTGGTGACAAAGGTATTAGAATTAAGAAAAAATAAGAGTAATTTAACATTGTTAAGTTACTCTTATTGGTTTATATATACATAATTTTTAATTTGTTTTCTTTTTTATTTTAGTTATTATAAAATACATAATTGGATTAGTTATATAGTTATATTGTCCAAGATATTTTACTTCTTTAGCGTTGTAGTTGTCTTTTAAAATATTAGAACTTGTTTGTTCTAGAGAAGTAATATTTTCATCTTTACAATATTTTATATCTTTATAATAAGTGTTGTATTTTAAGTATGTATCTTTAATAGTATTACTGTCATATGCATGGGTTATCCAAGCATTATTACCGTATTTTATTATTAAATGAGCACTCATTATTACTTCATTTCCGTGTTTTTGTTTATAACCTTGAAATTTTTCTATTTCTTTGATAATTTCTTCTTTTTGTTTTGTTAAATCTACAAGTTTACTTTTGGAACTTTTAGTTAAACTATCAATTGGTAGTATAGATATTTGATCATTTACTTTTTTTAGACTTCTTTCTAAAGTTTTAATTGTTTTATTTAAATTTACTTTACCTATAATGATACTTGCTTTTGTATTTTTACTACCATTAAATATTTCATATAAAGTTTCAAAGTAGTCTTCATTATATTTTGTTGATTTATCTTTTGTCTTTATTAATTGATACAGATCTTTTATATTTGTTTTATTCCCAAGTACTGTTTCTGTATTTAATTTTATAGCTTTAGCAAGATAGTCTTTAGTTGATTCTTTGAAGTTATTTTCTATTTCTTCAATGTCTTTATCTAAATCTAAAACATTACTTGACAAAGGTATCATTATTTTTAGGTGTTTATTTTCATCTTCTTTTTTGAAACCAGCGTCTTTTAAATTACTTTTGATTTCATTTAAATCCTCTTCAGAAATATCTTCATCTATGTATGGAGACATTTTTATAAAGATGGCCTTTTTAGTTTTTGCGAAATTAGTAAGAGCACGAGTTAGTGTTTTTACTAGGTGTTTTTTCTTATAATCTATTGTAAAGCCGGCAGGTATGTAAAGTCCAGAATAATTAAATGGTAGACTTTTTTGAAATATCATGGTAGCGGCAACTATTTCATTATTTTCATTAACTAGTCCTAGATAATATGGTGTTAACTTTTTCTTTACTTTAGCAAACTCACCATAGGAATGTGATTGTAAGAAATGTGATTTTTCTTTTTGGCTTATTACATAGTTGTCATATACTTCCTTATCTAGATTTTTTAGCTTTAGCATGATGTAACCTCACTTTCTTATATAATAAGTATAGCAT
Organism: Acidaminococcus fermentans; assembly: GCA_963660495.1. Taxonomy (GTDB): domain Bacteria; phylum Bacillota_I; class Bacilli_A; order RF39; family UBA660; genus CAG-877. The sequence continues at coordinate 8,031 of CAVKYO010000001.1, read as the reverse complement.
AAAGTGATTTTTTTCTACAAAAAAAGAGAAAATTTTTTCTCTTTTACATCATATATAGTCCATCTTCTTTTTTTAAGTAGTTCTTTTTGTTTTTGTTTTCTAAGGAGTTGACACGTTCTTTTAGTTTTTCAATTTCATGCTTTAAATTATTAATTTCCTCTTCATAATTATTGTTTGGCATAGGTATTGGTGCGGGTAATGGCATTGGCATATAAGGATAAGGCATATTATTCATATTATCAACCTGTCTTTCGTTTTATTATATGCATATCATATAGTTTTGTGTTAAAATATTTTATGGTGATATATATGCGACTTAGAAATGTCAAAAATAAAGAAGAAATATTGAATTCTTCTAAGTATCTTATAAAAAATAATGAAGAATATATAGGTAATTGGAAGAGTCTTTTTAATAATGATAATCCAATTTATATAGAAATTGGTATGGGTAAGGGAAAGTTTATTATAGAAAATGCTTTGAAGTATCCAGATATTAATTTTATAGGTATAGAAAAATATGATAGTGTTGTTGCGAAGAGTTTACCTAAAATACCTGAGGGACTTTCTAATTTATATGTTATTAGAATGGATGCTCTTAATATTGATAAAGTTTTTTCTCATGAAATAGATAGAATTTATCTTAATTTTTCTGATCCTTGGCCTAAAGTTCGACATAGTATGCGAAGACTTTCTAGTAGAATTTTTTTGGAGAAATATGATAGTATTTTTAAGAATGATAAAGAAATATTTATGAGGACAGATAATAGAGATTTATATATTTATTCTTTGATGAGTTTTAGTGAGTATGGATATGTATTAAAAAACATTAGTTTTGATTTGCATAGTATAGAAAATGATAATTTAATTACTACTGAATATGAAGATAAATTTGCAGGTTTAGGAATGCCTATATATTCAGTAGAAGCTGTTAAAACTGATGTCCAAAATAGTAAATAATTATAAAATATTTTTACATTTACAAAAAATTTGGTATAATGTAGTAAGAGTAGGTGAATTATGAAGAAGATAATTGTTTTACTCTCTGTTATTTTGTTAATGATAACTGGTTGTAGTATGAAGGAACTTAGTTCTAATGACTTTGAAAAAAATATGGATATTTTACTTAATGAAAAGACAAAGTCTAGTAATATTCATTTTGATGGTTATAAGTATTATGTTCCAGATGGTTTAAAGTTTATTAATAAGGAAGAATATAACGCTATTCTTAGGGATAGATTTGATAATAAGTATTACATGTATGTTGATGTTATTAGTTATTATCATAAAGTAAAGAATACGTATAAAATTAAACAGGATGCTTATTATTCTAAAGTAATTAATTATAATAATAAGACTGGCTATTTAGAAATTACTGAAGATAATGGTAAGTATTTTGTTGAATTTGTATTTAATTACGCTAAAATTGAGTCTTTAACTGATAAAGATAATTTAGTTAAAGTTATTGATAATATGTGTTATATTTTACGTTCAATTAAATTTAATGATAAAATATTAGAGAGCATAGTTGGTGATAATGTTTTAAGCTATGCAGAAGAAGTTTTTACATTGTTTGATACTACATCATCACAAGAAGATTTTTTGGAAGTTGTTAGTAGATATGATCCTGAATATAAAAAGGCTATAGACCAAGAAGAATTAGAACTTGATGAAGAATAAATTAAAGAGGTGAGCTCATGGGTATATTTGAAAAACTTAAGAATGCTCTATTTGAAGAGGAGTATGTTGAAGTTGTAGAAAAACCTAAAACAAAAAAAGTTTCTAAAAAGAAACCTGTTTCTAAGGAAGTTGTGAAAGAGAAACATGATGAGGATTACGAAGAGGAAAAACCTGTAGCAAAGAAAGTAGTATTACCGGAGAAAAAAGAACCTGTAATACCTGAAAATATTGATTTAGATGAAGATTTTGAGAATGAAGAGGAAGAAGTACAGGAAAAACCTCGTAGTACTTTTAAAATGATTGATGATGATGACTTGGTTGATGAGCCTGTTTATCCGACTAGTGAGCCAAAAATTGTTAAAGTTATTGAAAAGGAAGAGAAGGCTCCGGTTTATTCGTCTTATTCTGTTAGTAGGGATGAAAAATTATACCCTTCAAAGCCTACTAAAACTGGTCCAATGCCATATGGTGTAGAGGAGACTCCTGAATCTACTGTTCATGAATATAATATTTATGAGAAAAAAGAAGAGAAGTCTTATTTTAAACCTTCACCAATTATTTCGCCAATTTATGGTATTTTAGATAAGAATTATCGTAAAGAAGACGTTGTTCCAAAAAGAGAAGTTAGATTTACTAGTAGTTTAGCTAAAGAAAGAGTTAGTGTTGACGATGTACGTGCTAAAGCGTTTGGCAATAATGAAGAAGAAGTAGACTCGTCTAAGAAAAATGATGTAGCTCCTTCATTTGAAGTTGAAGATGATACTAATCTTTTAGTTGATTTAAGTTCTGATGATGATAAGCCAGCTGTAAAAGATGTTACCATGGGTGATGCATTGGAATATTTTCAAGATTTAGGATTAGAATATAATGTAGACTATATGGATGCTGGTAAGAAGAGTACTACTTTAAAGCGTGAAAAAGAAGTTTATGAAGATGACATTACAGCAGATAATTTTGAGGTTAATGAAATAAAAGAAGAACCTGTAGTTAAAAAAGAAAAGACAAAAGATATTGCTGATACAGATGATAATTTATTTGATTTGATTGATTCTATGTATCAAGATCAAGAGTAATTAAGGAGAAATGTATATGGATTTATTAAACTTTGTTTTACCTGTATTATTATATATAGTTTGTATAATACTAGTAATAGTATTAATAGTTCTTGGAATTAAACTTATTTTTACATTAGATAAAGTTAATAAAGTAGTTGATGATATTTCTGATAAAGTTAATTCTTTGAATGGTATTTTTAGTTTTATAGATAGAACTACTACTAGTTTTAATTTAATTACTGATACAGTGATTAATTCTGTTACTAGTTTTATCTTTAAAATATTTAAAAATCATAAGAAAAATAAGAAAGATTTAGAGGAGGAAGATATTAATGAGTAAGAAAAATACTGGGAAATTTTTATTAGGAGCAGCACTTGGTGCTGGATTAGGATTATTATTTGCTCCTAAGAAAGGTAGTGAAACTAGGGCTGATTTAAAGGTACAGTTCGATAAGTTAACTAATCAAATTAAGGATATTGATACTGAAGAAGTAAAAAAAGAATTCGATAAAAAAGTTAAGGAAATTAAAAAAGAATTAGCTGATTTAGATGAAGAAAAAGCTTTAGAAATTGCGAAAGAAAAGTCTTTAGTTTTGAAAGATAAAGCTGAAGAATTAGTAGATTTAGCTGTTAAAAAAGGTACTCCTGTATTGCAAGAAACAGCTGAAGAATTAAGAAAAAAAGCTATTGAAGTTACTAAAGAAGTATTAAAAAAACTTGAACAGGTTAGTAAAAAGTAAGCATTTTGCTTATTTTTTTCTTGTAACTGGCTAATTTTGTGTTATAATCAATTTATAATTTTTGTTGATTAACAGATTAGTAGAAATAGATATTTATTTATAGAGAGCTAATGTTTAGTACTTTTTAGGAGTACTAGTTTGGTGGAAATTAGTAAGAATACTATTTTGAATTACACTGTTAGGAGAAAAATCGTTCATCGCGTTAAGATTTTAGAGGTGTATATTATTATACATAAAATAAGGTGGTACCATGAAGAAATTTCATCCTTTGGCGGATGGGATTTTTTTTTGATATTAGAGGAGGAAAGAAAATGACATTATATGAAGATTTAAAATGGAGAGGTTTAATAAAAGATGTATCTTCTTTAGAATTAGAAGAAAAATTAAATAAAGGTGGAATGACTTTCTATATAGGGGCAGATCCTACAGCGGAAAGTCTTCATATTGGACAATATCCTACTTTTTTAGTTGCGGAAAGGTTGAGAAGAGCAGGACATAAGCCAATTATTTTAGTTGGTGGAGCAACAGGTAGAGTAGGAGATCCTAGAGGAACAGGTGAAAGAGAAAAAGCTGATATTAAAGTTATAGAAAAGAATTTTGTAAAGATAAAAGCTCAAATGCAAAAATTATTTGGAGAAGAGACTTTAGTAGTTAATAATTATGATTGGTTTAAGGATTATAACTATATTGACTTTTTAAGAGATGTTGGTAAATACATCAATGTGACTTATATGATTAATAAGGATTTAGTAAAAAGACAAATGGATGTTGGTATTTCTTATGCTGAGTTTTCTTATATGTTGATTCAAGGATATGATTTTAAATATATACATGATCATTATGGAGCGGATTTACAATTTGGTGGATCTGATCAATGGGGAAATTTAACTACAGGAATTGAGTTAATAAGAAAATTAAATAATGAGGAAGCATATGCTTTTTCTGTTCCATTACTTGTTGATTCTACTGGTAGAAAATTAGGAAAAAGTTTTGGTAATGCTTTATGGATAGATGAGGAGAAAACTTCTAGCTATGAAATGTATCAATACTTATTAAACTTTGAAGATGTAATGATAGAAGAGTATTTAAAGAAATATACTTTCTTAGAAAAAGATGAGATAGAATCTATTATGAAAAGTCATAATGAAGCTCCAGAAAAGAGAATTGCTCAAAAGAAATTGGCTCAATGTATTATTACAGATTTACATGGTGAGGAAAGTTATAATAACGCAGTTAAAATAAGTGAATCTTTATTTAATGGAGATATTAAATCATTTACTTCTAAGGATGTAGAAGTTGCATTTAAGGGATTAGATGTATTTACAATTAAAGAAGATTTAAATATTGTTGATTTACTTGTTACTTCTTTGGTTTGTTCTAGTAAGAGAGAAGCAAGAGAATTTGTTGGTAATGGATCAATTACTTTAAATGGGGAAAAAGTTACTGATTTAGATTTTGTACTTACAAAGGATTTATGTATCGATAATAAATATATTGTTATTAGACGTGGTAAGAAAAAATACTTTATTGGAGTTTATGAGTAAATATTTACAGAAAAGAAAATATAATTTAGTATATTTTCTTTTTCATTATGGAAAAATGCTTTTCTTTTTGTTATTATTATATTGGGAGGCTGATGTATGGATAAGAGAATTTTAAAAATTTTGAAGATTGTATTTATGGTATGTTTAGTTATTTTAATTTTGGAATTATTTTATCTGGCATATATTAGTTTCTTTAAAGAGAAAAAATCTATTTATTTTGATGCGATTAATGCGATGGATAGTACTTTATCTGATGGATATGTAGTTGTTGGAAGTAACAATAATAATGATATGCATTATGAAAAGGCTAAAATTGCGAAGTATAATTCTAAGAAGGAGAAGGTTTTTGAGGTTTTATATAACAAAGGTTTTAATAGTGCTTTTTTTGATGTTGCAGTAGATGATACTGATTTTATTGCGGTTGGTAGTTATGAGGCTGATGATAGTGAACATGAAAAAGGTATAAGAGAAGCAATTATTGTTAAATATGATAAGACTGGTAAGGTTTTATTTGATAAGAGTTTTAAAGTATTAGATGATTCAAAGTTTGTTAGTGTTTATGTTTTGGATGATGGATACTTGGTTGCTGGTCAAAGCATTTATGAAAAAATGACGCTTGGTCTTTCTAATTCTGGTGGTGCCTATTTAATTAAATATGATAAAGTTGGAAATGTTGTTTGGAAGAGTAATTATGGAGATAATAAGTCTGCGATTTTTAATGATGTAATTAGCGTCAATAATTCTATTTATGTTGTTGGTAGGGATGCTTCGCGACTTGGATTAATTAATCAATATGATATGAACGGTAATTTAATTAAGTCTTCTGGGTATGAATATACGGATAGTTTAGGGCTAACTAGTTTAGTGGCAGTAGATGATGGTATTGTTGCCTCTGGGGCAAAAAAGTCTGTTGATGATAAAAATAATTCTATTGTAGATGCTTTATTAATTAAATATGATTTTGAATGTAATTATTTAGATGAAGTTACTTATGATAATAATGGTGTTGAAAGATTTAATCGTGTTATTAAAGATAGTAATGGTAACATTGTTGTTGTTGGAAATGAAGTTCTTTCTTATACAAGTACTGAGGAATCTAACAATAATAATTTGTTATATAATGGCTTAATTGGTAAATATAAGAGTGATTTATCTAATATAAAAATTGAGGTTTATGGTGCTCAAAGAGATGATCATTTTACTGATATTAAAGTTGTTGATAATAATTATTGCGTTGTTGGATATTCTTCATATGAAGATGGCAGTTATTTAAGTAAGTTCATTGTATATAGTGATGCTTTAAAAGTATTGGAGGTTCAAGGATGAAAATTACGCTTGTAAGACATGGTCAAACAGATTTTAATAGTGATGGAATTATGCAAGGTCTTTCAAATAATTCTTTAAATGATACTGGAAGAAGACAATGTCGTAAATTAAAAAATGATTTAATGAATCAACATTTTGATATTTGTTATATGTCTCCTTTAATTAGAACTGTTGAAACTGCTATTATTTTAATTGGTGAAAGAGTTGAAACTGTTCCTGATAAGCGAATTATTGAAAGGACGTTGGGTGAGTTAGAAGGAAAGCCTAGAGAATTATATGATCCTAAAAAGTTTTGGGATTATAATTTAAATTCTGGTGATTTAGGTGTTGAAAAACTTCAAGATGTATTTTCTAGGTGTAGAGATTTTTTGACATATGTAATTAATAAAAATCCTGGGAAAGACGTTTTAATTGTATCGCATGGTGCACCAATTAGGGCGATGCATCATATTCTTAACAAGACAGATTTAAATGGGAATTTAGTAAATTTTAAAATAGATAATTGTTTTTGTGAGACGATAGAAGTTGACGAAGAGGAATTTTTAGTAAAATAAAAAACGCAAATTATTTTTGCGTTTTTTTACTTGTTGTAGAATTCAACGATTAATGCTTCATTAATATCAGCATTAAGTTCATTTCTTTCAGGTACTCTTACGAAAGTAGCTTCTTTTTTAGCTTCATCATAAGTAATGAAATCAACACGTTTTGTTACTTTTGATAATGCTTCTTCAACAACTTTTAAGTTTTTGTCGTCTTCTTTTAAAGAAATAACATCTCCAACTTTAACTCTGTATGATGGAATATCAACTTTTTTACCATTAACAGTAACATGTCCATGGTTAACAAGTTGTCTAGCTCCACGACGAGTAGAAGCGAAACCTGCACGATAAACTAAGTTATCTAAACGTGATTCAAGTAATCTTAAGAAGTTTGTACCATGAATTCCTTGTAATTTAGCAGCTTCATCAAATGTTTTTCTAAATTGTCTTTCGTTTAATCCATACATGAAACGTACTTTTTGTTTTTCTTTTAATTGTACACCGTAATCAGATAATTTACCTTTACGATCTTTTCCATGTTGTCCTGGACCATATGGACGCTTAGCTAATTCTTTACCAGTTTCTGTAATAGAGAAACCAACACGACGAGCTTGCTTATAACTAGAACCTGTGTATCTTGCCATAATATATCTCCTTTCATATATTCGCAACTTATTGAAATGATTTAGTCATACCTTAGGGAGTTTTTCTTTTTTTCGCATAAACAGCAATAGTTACTAAACACTATATGAAAAACACTTTAAAATATTCTAAATCTGCTGTTTCAAGTAAATTTGCATTTATAATTATAGGGTAAATTTGTTGGACTGTCAACATTTTAGATACTTTTCCTTGTGATTTACCTATTATTTTAGTAATTTTCTATACATTTTATGGCTGTAGAGTCAATAAGAGCATCACTGTATTTTACTTTTGAATCTGTTTTTACGTCTTTACTATTTAGTGAATTGTATTTTTTGTTTATAATGAATTTGCTTTTTACTTTTCTAATTTTTATAATTGTGCTATTGACAAACGAACATTCGTATTATAATATAGTAAGACAAGAAATGGAGGTGCGTCATATGTATAAAACTTATAAGTTTAGACTGTATCCTAATACTTCTCAAAAAGTATTAATTAATAAGAC